>NZ_JAIBFH010000140.1 GCF_019459675.1 Arenimonas sp. | reverse complement strand
CCCCCCGCCTGGATTCAGCGCTTCTCGGTGCCGAAGTACTGCAGGAACTCCGAATCCGGGTCCAGCACCAGCGTGGTGCGGCCGTCGGCCATCGAGTTCCGATAGGCCTCCAGGCTGCGGTAGAACGAGTAGAACTCGGAGTCCTGGCCGTACGCCGCCGCGGCCAGCTCGGCCGCCTTGGCGTCGCCGGCACCGCGCAGGCGCTGGGCGTCGCGCTCGGCTTCGGCCAGGATCACCTGGCGTTCGCGCTCGGCTTCCGACCGGATCTCGTCGGAGCCTTCCGAACCTTCGGCGCGCAGCTGGTTGGCCACCCGCGTCCGTTCGGCGCGCATGCGGTCGAACACCGAATCCAGGATGGTGCTGTCTTCGGGCAGGTTGATGCGCTTGATGCGGATGTCCACGATCGAGATGCCCAGCGTGGCCGCGCCTTCCTTGGTTTCAGCCAACAGGCGCGCCGTCAGGTCCACGCGGCCACCGGACACCACTTCCTGCAGGGTCAGGCGGTTGATCTGGTTGCGCAGCGCGTCCTTGATGATGGGGGTAAGCCGCAGCTTGGCTGCCTCCTCGCTGCCGCCGCTGGCGGCGCGGTAGAAGGTGGAAACGTCCTCGATGCGCCACTTCACGAAGAAGTCCACGCTCACGTCCTTCTTCTCGGACGTCAGGTAGCGTTCCGGCGAGTCATCAAGGGTCAGGATGCGGCGGTCGAACTTGCGCACCTCTTCCACCAGCGGCAGCTTGAAGTGCAGGCCCGGCTCGATGCCGCTGCGCACCACCTTGCCCAGGTTGAGCACGATGGCGGTCTGGCTTTCGTTGACGATGTAGACCGAGCCCATGGCGCCCAAGAGGGCAGCCACGGCAAGGGCGATGATCAGTGGGTAACCGCGCAGCATGTCAGCGTCCTCCCGGGCGGGCGTCGGCGCGTGGGCGCTCGATAGTGGGGGTTTCGGGGGTGGCGGCCTGGGTGGCAGGCATCCGGATCACGGGGGCTTCCGGCGTTGCCGCGGCACCGGCGGACGATCCGCCCAGCGGCATGTAGAGGATGTTGTCGCTGCCGGACATCACCTTCTGGTTCGCCGCCAGCACCATCTGCATGGTTTCCAGGTAAAGGCGCTTGCGCGTCACTTCCGGGGCCTTGCGGTACTCGTCTGCCAGCAGGCGGAAGCGCGCGGTGTCACCTTCGGCGCGGGCCACCACGGCGGCCTGATAGCCCTCGGCCTGCGTGCGCACCACGGCCGCGGTACCGCGGGCCTCGGGCACGATCTTGCTGGCGTAGGCCTGGGCTTCGCTTTCGATGCGGTTCTTGTCTTCGCGGGCGCTGATGGCGTCGTCGAAGGCCGGCTTCACTTCTTCCGGCGGACGGGCGTCGGGCAAGTTGAACTCGGTGAGAACCAGGCCGGTCTGGTAGTCGTCGAGCGACTGCTGCAGGCGCTGGCGCGCCATCACCACCAGCTGGGCGCGTTCGGACAGCACCGTGTCCATCGTGCTCTGGCCCACGGCCTCGCGCACGGCACCTTCGGCCGCCTGCTGCAGCGTCGCTTCCGGTTCGCGCGAACCAAACAGGAAGAGGCGCGGATCGGACTTGGTGTACTGGGCGTTGAACTTGATGTCGACGATGTTCTCGTCCTTGGTCAGCACGCGCACCTGGTCGCTCAACGTCAGCACCTGGGTGGCGTCCACCACGGTCACCGTTTCAATCGGCCAGGGCCACTTGAAGTTGGGACCCGGGGTCATGATGCGGTTGAACTCGCCGAAGCGCAGCACCACGCCGCGCTCGCGTTCGTCCATCAGCTTGAAGCTGTTGAACACCAGCCAGATGCCCACCAGGCCAAGGATCCACGGCAGGGGGTTGAACGCACCCGTCCCCTGGCTGCCGCGGCCGCCGGCACCACTGCCGCCACCGAACATGCCCTTGAGGCGATTGACGAAGGCTTCGACCTCGTTGCCGGGGTCTTTGCCTTTCCAGGGATCTTGGTTGCCTTTTCCAGGCTGGTTCCAGGCCATGCTTGCTCCGTTGCGCACTCCGGCCCGGCGATCTGGCGGGAGCCAGGGCCGGAAGGACCGCTTTTAGTCAGTGTCAGGATTGTAGGTAGGGGCGCCGGGGGCCACAAGCAAGAGCGCGTGAAGCAAATGACCGCCCGGTTCGTCCGCCAGCCTCACAGCAGTAGCGAGCGGAAGGTCCAATTCAAGCAGCCAGCCTGTCTCGTCCGCGTGTTCGGCCGCCACCGCCGCCAGCTCGTGCAGGCGCGCCCGCAGGCGGCCCTGGTCGGGGCCCAGCCTGAGCTGCGCCTTGAGACGGCGCTCCACGAAGCGGTTGGCCAGCAGGCTGCGGAGCAGGTCCACGCCCTGCCCGTCCCGGGCCGACAGCCAGATGCGCTCCCGGCCCTCGATTTCCGGGTCGTGGCGCGGCAGCGCGCCCTCGATCCGGTCGATCTTGTTGAACACCAGCACCTGGGGGATGTCGCCGGCGCCGATTTCCTCGAGCACCTTGTCCACCTGGCCGATGCGCTCGGCGCGCAGTTCGTCGGCGGCGTCTATCACGTGCAGCAGCAGGTCGGCCTCGCGGGCTTCCGCGAGCGTCGACCGGAAGGCCGCCACCAGCTCGTGCGGCAGGTCGCGCACGAAGCCCACCGTGTCCGACAGCACCAGCGGCGCAACGCCGTCCACGCGGCGCACCGTGGGGTCGAGCGTGGCAAACAGGCGGTCGTCGGCGTAGACGCCCGAACCGGTGAGCGCGTTGAACAGCGTGGACTTGCCGGCGTTGGTGTAGCCCACCAGGGCCACGCGCGGCACTTCGTTGCGGATGCGCGCGCGGCGCATCTGGGTGCGCTGCACTTCCACCTTTTCCAGCCGCGCCTGCAGCGACTCCAGGCGCTTCTGCAGCATGCGCTTGTCGAGTTCGAGCTGGGTTTCGCCGGGGCCGCGCAGTCCGATCGAACCGCCGCGCTGGCGCTCGAGGTGGGTCCAGCCGCGCACCAGGCGCGTGGCCCAGTGCTTGAGCTGGGCCAGCTCCACCTGCAGCTTGCCTTCGTGCGTCGCCGCACGCTGGGCGAAGATATCCAGGATGAGCCCGGTGCGGTCCACCACGCGGCGCTTGAGCACCTTTTCCAGGTTGCGCTCCTGGCCGGGCGTCAGCAGGTGGTTGACCAGCACCAGGTCGGCGCCGGTGGCCTCGCAGGCAGCCTGGGCTTCCTCGAGCTTGCCGGTGCCGATGTAGTAGGCGGCGTTGGGTTTTTCGATGCGCGCCGTCAGCGTGCCGACCACGGTGGCACCGGCCGAACGGGCCAACTCGGAAAACTCCTCAAGCAGGGCAGGATCCTGCTGGCCCGGCGCGTACGGCTGGATCAGCAGGGCGCGTTCGCCCTTGCGGGCGCGCTCAAACATCGTGGAGCCTCAGCACGGAGCGCTCAATCGTCCTGGCCCGCCTCGTCGTCGTCGCCGGCACCCGCCGTGCCGCCGCCCGGCCCGACGCGGACGTTGCGCGCCGGCACCACGGTGGAAATGGCGTGCTTGTAGACCATCTGGCTGACGGTGTTGCGCAACAGCACCACGAACTGGTCGAAGCTCTCGACGGTTCCCTGAAGCTTGATGCCGTTGACCAGGTAGATCGAGACGGGGATGCGTTCGCGACGCAGTGCATTCAGGAAGGGATCCTGGAGCGATTGGCCTTTGGACATATGGACTCCGTTTTTCTTCTTGTGGCGCGCCATTTGGCGCGATTTGCGGCCAAAAGGGTCCGTGGCCGCGAATGCCGGAAGTCTACCAGCACCGCCTGTTACCGGCGGGTCACGAACAGCCGCAGGGCCTGCGCGAGTTCAGCTTGGTCCTGCGCCGGGTCGAACCAGCGGGCCTCGGCCTGCGCCCTGAGCCAGGTCACCTGGCGCTTGGCCAACTGGCGGGTGGCGGCCACGGCGTGGTCGCGGAAGGTGTCGGCGTCGGCGTCGGTGTCGCCGTCGAGAAAGCGCCAGGCCTGGCGGTAGCCCACGGCACGCATGGAGGGCAGGTCGGGATGCAGGCGTGGGTCGGCGCGCAGGCGCCTGACCTCGTCCAGGAAACCGTCCGCCAGCATCTGGTCGAAGCGCCGCGCGATGCGCTCGTGCAGCACCGCACGGTCGGCCGGCGCCAGCACCAGCCGAAGCACGCGGAACGGGAACCTGCGCCGCACGCCTTCGCGCTGCCACTGGCTGATCGGGCGGCCGGTGGCCCGGTATACCTCCAGCGCTCGGGTAATGCGCTGCGGGTCCTGCGGCTTGATGCGAAGGCCCGCGTCCGGATCCACCGCCGCCAGCTCGGCGTGCAGGGCCGGCCAGCCGCGCTCGGCGGCCTGGGCGGCGATGACCGCGCGCAGCGCCGGGTCGGCCGGGGGCATGTCCGACAGGCCGTTGAGCAGGGCGCTGAAGTACAGCCCGGTGCCGCCCACCAGCAGCGGCACCCGGCCGCGCGCGGCCAGGGCATGCATGGGCGGCAGCGCTTGACGGGCAAAGTCGGCGGCGGAAAACACCTCGTGCGGATCGCGCACGTCCACCAGGTGGTGGGGCGCCAGCGCCAGCGTGGCCGCGTCGGGTTTGGCGGCGCCGATGTCCAGGCCGCGGTAGACCAGCGCCGAATCAACGCTGATCACCTGTGTGTCCAGCTGCTGGGCCCAGTCCACCGCCAGCGCGGTCTTGCCCGACGCCGTGGGGCCCATCAGGGCGATGGCGAGTGGGCGCTGGTCGTGCACGGGTCAGGCGCCGGCGTGGCGCCGTTCGCCCGGCACCCTCGTGGGATTCGCGAAGTCACTTTGCGGGGGCGAAAGCGGGCTCATGGCGTGTCGTCGGCTGATCGGTGTCCGGCAAGCTTAGCGTGATCGGAGATCGTGCAACGACTATCCACAAGCCCTGTGGACAAGTCTGGGCGAACCCCTGTGGAGCGATTGCTGCCACGCAGCGGGGGCGCGGCTGTCACCGGGTTTGGCCAAGGATTGACCAGCGCCGCGCTATTCGTCGTCGGGCCAGCGGATGGTCGGCTTCGCGGTCGCGGCGCGGGGCGCGGGCATGGCGGCAACAGCCGCCCACACCTTCATCGCGTCGACGGTGGCGGCGACATCGTGCACGCGCACCAGGCGCGCGCCGTATTCCGCGCACAGCACCGCGGCGGCTACCGAGGCATGCACGCGCTCGTCCACCGCGCGGCCGGTGATGTCGCCCAGGCTGCGCTTGCGCGACAGGCCGGCCAGCACCGGCACGCCCAGGTCGGACAGGCGCGCGAGCTGCCTGAGCAAAAGCAGGTTGTGCTGCAGCGTCTTGCCGAAGCCGAAGCCCGGGTCCACCACCAGGTTTTTCTTGGCGATGCCGGCCATTTCGCAGGCGAACAGGCGCTCCGCCAGGAACCGGTGCACGTCGCCCACCACGTCGTCGTAGTGTGGCGAATCCTGCATGCCGCCCGGCTGGCCCAGCATGTGCATCAGCACCACCGGCACGCCCAGCGCAGCGGCGGCGTCCAGCGCGCCATCGCGGCGCAGCGCGTAAACGTCATTGATCATGCCTGCGCCGGCGCCCACCGCCGCACGCATCACTTCGGGCTTGGAGGTGTCCACCGAGATCGGCAGCGACGTTTCGCGCACCAGCCGCTCGATCACCGGCAGCACCCGGGCCAACTCGTCTGCCAGCGACACTTCACTGGCGCCGGGACGGGTGGACTCGCCGCCCACGTCCAGCACGTCGGCGCCCTCGGCCGCCAGCCGCAGGCCATGCGCCACCGCGGCGTCCACCGTGCCGTGGTGGCCACCGTCGGAGAAGGAATCAGGCGTGACGTTGACGATGCCCATCACCCGCGGGCGATCGAGCTTGAGCATCCTGCCGGCGCAGTCAAGCTGCGGGATCAGGTCGAACATGGGCGCACCCGGCAAAGAAAAAGGCCAGAGCGGACTCTGGCCTCTTCGGGTTTTAACGGCAAGCCTTGCTCAGGTCTGCGGCATGGGGCCGCCGATCGGGCCAGCGGCCGGGCCGGTGCCCGGGTCGTCCTTGGAGATGCGGCCCGACTTCGCCCAATCCGACGGCGGGCCGGGACGACGCCCTTCCATGATGGCGTCGATCTGGATCGCGTCGATGGTTTCGTAGGTCAACAGCGCCTCGGCCATGATGTGCAGCTTGTCGATGTTCTCGGTGAGGATTTCCCTGGTTCGCGCGTACGCACGGTCAAGGATGCTGCGCACCACTTCGTCGATCTTGCGGGCCGTGTCGTCCGAAACGCTCTTGTGCTGGGTGACGGAGCGGCCAAGGAACACCTCGTCCTCGTCCTCGCCGTAGGCGATCGGGCCCAGTTCGTCGCTCAAGCCCCACTTGGTGACCATGTTGCGGGCCATCTTCGTGGCGCGCTCGATGTCGTTGGACGCGCCGGTGGTGACCTTGTCGGCGCCGAAGATCAATTCTTCGGCCACGCGGCCACCGTACAGCGAGCACAACATCGATTCGATGTGCACGCGGTTGTAGCTGTACTTGTCGCCCTCGGGCAGGTACATCGTGACGCCCAGCGCACGGCCGCGCGGGATGATGGTGACCTTGTACACCGGGTCGTGCTCGGGCACGGCGCGGCCGACGATGGCGTGGCCAGCCTCGTGGTAGGCGGTCAGCTTCTTCTCGTCTTCGCTCATGATCAGCGAACGGCGCTCGGTGCCCATCAGGATCTTGTCGCGGGCGCGGTCGAAGTGCTCCATGCGCACGGTCTTGGCGTTTTCACGGGCGGCGAACAGCGCCGCCTCGTTCACCAGGTTGGCCAGGTCGGCGCCGGAGAAGCCGGGCGTGCCGCGGGCGATGGTCATCGGCTCCACGTCGGTGTCCAGCGGCACCTTGCGCATGTGCACCTTGAGGATCTGCTCGCGGCCGCGCACGTCGGGCAGGCCAACGGTGACCTGGCGGTCGAAGCGGCCCGGGCGCAGCAGCGCCGGGTCCAGCACATCCGGGCGGTTGGTGGCGGCGATGACGATCACGCCCTCGCCTCCCTCGAAGCCGTCCATCTCGACCAGCAGCTGGTTCAAGGTCTGTTCGCGCTCGTCGTGGCCACCGCCCAGGCCGGCGCCGCGATGGCGGCCGACGGCGTCGATTTCATCGATGAAGATGATGCAGGGCGCGTGCTTCTTGGCCTGGTCGAACATGTCGCGCACTCGGCTGGCGCCGACGCCGACGAACATCTCGACGAAGTCCGAACCGGAGATGGAGAAGAACGGCACCTTCGCCTCGCCGGCGATGGCGCGCGCCAGCAGGGTCTTGCCGGTGCCCGGCGGGCCCACCATCAGCACGCCGCGGGGGATCTTGCCGCCCAGCTTCTGGAAGCGGCCCGGGTCGCGCAGGAACTCGACCAGCTCGCCCACTTCTTCCTTGGCTTCCTCGCAGCCGGCGACGTCGGCCAGGGTGACCTTGACCTCGTTCTCGCCCTGCAGCTTGGCGCGGGACTTGCCGAAGCTCATGGCGCCCTTGCCGCCGCCCTGCTGCATCTGGCGGGTCATGTAGAAGAAGAAGCCGATGATCAGCAGGACCGGCAGGAAATTGAACAGGATCGCGGCAATCCACGACCGGCCCTCGGGCTTGTTCTGGACCAGCTCGACCTCGTTCTCCAGCAGCGTGTCCACCAGGCGCGTGTCGCTGGGGTTGGCCGTGGTGAACTTGGTGCCGTCCTTGCGCTCGCCGGTGATGGCGATGTTGTTCGCCTCGATGTTCACCTTGGAGACGCGGTCGGCCTTGATCTCCTGGATGAACTCGTTGTAGGTCAACTCGCCCGTCGGCGCACCGATGGGCGCCGAGAAGCTCTTGAACAGAGCCATCAGCACCACCGCGCCGATCAGCCAGAGCACGAGTGTCTTTGCCAGGTCATTCATCAGTTCTTTCCTCGGCGCTTGCCCATTGCTAGCGCATAGACTTCATTGGAACGGCGGCGGGAGGCCGCCGGCTTGCGGATCACCAACTTCTCGTAGCGGGTCCTGAGATCCTTGACGTAGGCGTCGAAGCCTTCGCCCTGGAAAAGCTTGATCAGGAAGTCGCCGCCCACTTTCAGGTGGCTTTCCGCGAAATCGCGGGCCAGCTCGGACAAATACATCGCCCTTGCCTGGTCCACGGTATCCACGCCAGTCATATTGGGGGCCATGTCGGAAAGGACAAGGTCCACCGGCTTGCCGGCCAGCAGGGATTCCAGCTCCGACAATGGCCCTTCCTCTCTGAAATCGCCGTGAATAAACTCCACGCCGGCGATCGGCGGCATCTCGAGGATATCCAGCGCAACCACCCGGCCGTGGTCGCCCATGTCCCGGCGCACCACCTGGGACCAGCCGCCCGGCGCCGCGCCCAGGTCCACCACCACCATGCCGGGCTTGAGCAGGCGGTCCTTCGCGATCAACTCCTCAAGCTTGTAGGCCGCCCGCGAACGCATGCCCTCGGCCTGGGCCTTCTTCACGAAGGGGTCGTTGAAGTGTTCCTTCAGCCAGGTGGGGCTACTTTTGCTGCGGGCCATGGGGGGCGGGAGCCATGAAGGCGGAAGGGGCCGTCATGATACCCTACGGCCCCTCCCAGCCCCGCCCGGAACACCATGCCCGCCGCCCTCAGCAATCCCCAGAAGCGCTACCTGCGCGGCCTGGCCCATGACCTCAAGCCCGTGATCATGGTCGGCGCCAAGGGCGTCACCGACGCCGTAGTGGCCGAAGCGGGCCTGGCGGTGGAACGCCACGAGCTGATCAAGGTGCGCGTTGCCGCCGGCGACCGCGAGCTGCGCGACCAGTGGATCGCCGACCTGTGCGAGCGCGCGGACGCCTCGCTGGTGGCGCGCATCGGCAACATCGCGGTGCTTTACCGCCGCAGCCAGGACAACCCCCTGATCGTGCTGCCCAAGGCCTGAGGGAACCCCCGGATGCAGCTGGCGCAGGAAAACCCCGACTTCACCTACGTGCTGCGCGGCGCCAGCGAGGCCGGCGTGCTGGTCAACCAGGAAACCTTCACCCGCAGCTTCCTGCTCACGCCCAACCGGATAGTGCAGGACTGGCGCCCCACCTCGGCCGCCGACCTCACGCCCGAGGACATGCTGGCGCTGCTTGAGCTCGAGCCCACGCTGGTGCTGCTGGGCACCGGGCCGAAGCAGCGTTTTCCTTCGGCGGCGGCCATGGCCGCCCTGCTGACGCGCGGCATCGGCATCGAAGTGATGGACAGCAGCGCCGCGGCGCGCACGTTCAACGTCGTGGCCACCGAAGGCCGCAAAGTGGTCGCTGCCTTCCTCCTGCCGGGCTGAGCGCGCCGGCAGCGGCCTGGCATTCAGGGCGGCGGCAGGACCTGCAGCGGGTCCACGGGCTTGCCGTTGCGACGGACCTCGAAGTGCAGCATGTCCCGGCTGGTGCCGCTGCGGCCCAGCTCGGCGATGGGCTGGCCCGCGCGCACGGCCGTGCCCTCGGTGACCAGACGCTTGCGGCTGTGCGCGTAAGCCGACAGCCATTCATCGCTGTGCTTGACGATGATCAGCTCGCCGTAGCCCACCAGGCCGGCGCCGGAATACACCACCACGCCATCGGCGGCGGCTACCACGGCCTGGCCGGCCGTTCCGGCGATATCGATGCCCTGGCGCTTGGGATCACCGGCCGCGAAGCGGCCAATCAGCTGACCCTGGGTCGGCCAGCGCCAGCCGCCGGCGCTCACCACCGCGGGCACCACGGGCGCACTGGGGACCACCACCGGCGTGCCGGTGACGGGGCGCGGACTGATGGGCGCTGCCAAGGGCAAGGCCGCCGCGGGCGCACCCTGGGCCGGGCGCGTTTCCGGCGGCAAGGCCGTGACCGGCGCCGGCCCATTGCCGTTCGAAACCACCGGAGACGCTCCCGGACGGGACAGCGGCGTGGTGGCCGGACTGCCGGTGGCCGGGCGGCGGGGGGTGCCGCGGGGCGCGGACGCCGTGCGGGCACTGGCCAGCTGCAGGCGCTGGCCCGGGTAGATGGTGTAGGGCGCAGGGATGCGGTTCCAGCCGGCCACTTCGCGGTAGTCCAGCCCGTGCCGGAAGGCGATGCCGTACAGGGTGTCGCCGGCTCGCACGACGTAGCTGCCTTCGCGCGGCACGGACGCGGCCGCGCGCGAAGGCGCCGACGCCCGCGAGCCCTCGCGCTTGACCACGCGCGAATTGCCGCAGGCGGCCAGCAGCGCGGCGATCACCAGGACAACGATGCCACGGGCGACGAGCGTCTTCATCCGCGGATGCTCAACCAGACGATGGCGCTGATGAAGCCCGGGCACCAGGGCGCATGCGGGTGCGCGGCCAGTCGCCTGCAGGTGTCGTAAAGCGGCCCGGACAGCTTCATTCAAAGCGTCCCGGGCAAGAGCGGCACGAACACCACGGCGCCGAGGTCTTCGCGCACCAGTTCACCTTCGATGCGGCGCAGGCGCAGCAGGCGCTGGCCGTTGGCGGCGCCGATGGGCGCAATCAGGGTGCCGCCCTCGGGCAGCTGTTCGTACAGCGAAGCTTCCAGCGCCGCGGCGCCGGCGGTGACGATGATGCCGTCGAACGGGGCGTACTCGGGCCAGCCGGCGCGGCCGTCGTCGTGGCGGCTGCGCACGTTCAGGCCGAGGCTGCGGAAGCGGCGGCGCGCGACGCGCAGCAGCTCTTCGATGCGCTCCACGCTGTAGGTTTCCAGCCCCAGCGTCGCCAGCACCGAGGCCTGGTAGCCCGAGCCGGTGCCTACTTCCAGCACGCGCTGGGGGATGCCGTGTTCGATCAGCGCCGCCGTCATGCGTGCCACCACCCAGGGCTGGGAGATCGTCTGGCCGTTGCCGATCGGCAGCGCGGTGTCTTCATAGGCGCGGCTGGCCAGCGCCTCGTCGATGAACAGGTGGCGCGGCACGGTGCGCATGGCCGTCAGCACGCGTTCGTCGCTGATGCCGCCTTCGGTGCGCAGGCGCTCGATCATGCGGTCGCGCGCGCGCAGGGAGGTCATCCCCTGTCCGCGCGCCGCGGGCTGGCTGTGGAATCGGGCCGTCATGCGGGCTGCTTGAGCGCTTCGCCGAGGCCACCCACCCAGCTGGCGACCTTTTCCAGCGCCTGGTAGCGGGTGAGGTCGACGTGGATCGGAGTGATGGAGATGTAGCCGGTGCGCACCGCGTGGAAATCGGTGCCGGGGCCGGCGTCCTGCTCGGGGCCGGCCGGGCCTATCCACCACAGCGGGCGACCGCGCGGGTCCAACTGCGGGATGCAGGGCTCGGCCCGATGGCGATGGCCCAGGCGCGTGACCTCGTAGCCGCGCAGCTCACTCCAGGGCAGGTCCGGCACGTTGACGTTGAGGATGGTGTCGGCCGGCAGGGGGTCCACCAGCAGGCGGGCGGTGATTTCAAGCGCGGCCCGTGCGGCCGAATCGTAGTGGCGGCCGGAAGACTCGCTGGTGACCAGCGACATCGCCACCGCGGGCAGGCCCAGGAAGCGGCCTTCCATCGCCGCTGCCACGGTGCCCGAATAGATGACGTCGTCGCCCAGGTTCGCGGCGCTGTTGATGCCCGACACCACGATGTCCGGGTCGGCCGCCAGCAGGCCGGTGAGGGCCAGGTGCACGCAGTCGGTCGGGGTGCCGCCGACACGCCAGACGCGGTCGCCGATTTCCCGCGCGCGGATGGGCGCGTCCAGCGTAAGCGAGTTGCTGGCGCCGGAACGGTCGCGGTCGGGCGCCACCACGGTCACTTCATGGCCCGCGGCACGCAGGCCGTCGGCCAGCACGCGGATGCCCGGGGCTTCCACGCCATCATCATTGCTTACCAGTACGCGCATCTTGGGTTCCGCGGATAAGGGGACATGATAACGGATGCACCCACCCACGCGGCCACCCCGCGCTCACGGCTGGCCGGGTTACCCTGCACCGATGAAGCGCAAGACGCCCGCGCCAACGCCCGAAATAACGCCCGACGACGCCGCGCTGTTCCGCGAGGCGATCGGCGAGGTGCGCGAGCTGGCGCCGCCACCGCCGGCCCCCGAACGGCCCAGGCCGCCGCCCGAGCCGCGGATGCAGGCCCGCGACGAGGCGCTGGCGCTGGTGCAGTCGCGCACGGCTTCGTACCTGGCGGCCACCATCGACGCGGCCGAGACGCTTTCCTACCGGCGCGACGAAACCCCGGAGAAAGTGCTCAAAGCGCTCAAGCGCGGCCAGTTCAGCCTGGGCGGCGAGCTCGACCTGCACACCCTGCGCGCCCACGACGCCGAGCGCTGGCTGCGCGAATTCCTGGCCCAGTCGCGTGCCGGCGGCCACGCCTGCGTGCGCATCATCCACGGCAAGGGCCCGCGCACCCTGGACGGCGGTTCGGTGCTCAAAGCGCTGGTGGACCGGATGCTGCGCCAGCGTGCCGACGTGCTGGCGTTCGCCTCCGCGCCCGAAGCCATGGGCGGCACCGGCGCCGTGCTGGTTCTGCTGGCCAAGCGGCGGCCCGGTGAGCGCGGACCGGCCTGACCGGGGTCAATCGTCGCCGTCGTTTTCCAAGGGCGGGTTGACCCAGACCACCCTGATCCCGGCCTTTCGGGTGGCCCGGTGGACGGCGTCCACGTAGTCCTGGTCAACGGCGACGGAGGAGCTGGGCGCGGGTGGCGCGGAAGCGGTGCGGGGCGTGCTGGCGCAGGCAGCCAGGAACAGGCCGGCGGTGGCCAGTAGAACGGCGTTGCGGACGGTGACCATGGTGACCTCCCGGAAGGCAGGAATACCGCCGTTCCAGACTACTCCGCCGGCTCGTCGGCGCAAGTGCCCGCGTCGCCGGAGCCCGCCGGCGCCAGCGCACCGCGGCCTGGCTCGGCCACGTCGCCCAGCGCCTCCAGCAGGCCGGTGGCGTAGGCGCCGGGCGGCAGCGTGAATTCAAGCAGCAGCTGGTCCGGCGCGGGCCACTGCCAGCGCAGGTCGGCCACGCGTACGCGCAGGGCGCGGCGCTCCTGCTTCATGCCCGCCGCCTCCAGTCCGGCGCGCAGGTCGGCGAAGGGCGCCAGCGCCGCTTCTTCGGCGTCGCGCACGTCGCCCTGCGGCCGCAGTTCACCCAGGCCCCACATGGGCCCGGTGGGATGGATGTCCTGGCGGGCGGCGCGCGCCAGGATCTCGTCGGTGGCCGGTTCGGGCCCGAACACGCTCTGGGTGCCGTCCAGCATCCACACCTCGCCCTCGCCGCCGCTGGCCCAGTCCCCGCGCATGACGCGCGCGGCCAGCGCCGCGTTGAACATCTCCGAACGCGCGGCCGACAGATAGATCGACCGCTGGTCGCGGTGCACGCGCTGGCCGGCGAACATGCGCCGCGCCGCCTCGACGTTGTCGCCTTCGCGGCCGAAGCGCTGGTTGCCGAAGTAGTTCGGCAGGCCGTTCGCGGCGATGGCTTCAAGACGCGCTTCGATCGCCGCCAGGTCGCCGACCACATCGCGCAGCCGCAGCACGAAGCGATTGCCCTTCAGCGCCCCGCGCGGCAGCTTGCGGTTGTGCCAGGTGGACGCCAGCACGCGCAGGTCGTCCGACACCAGGCCTTCGAAATCGGGCGCCACGCGCTTGGGGAAATGCACCGAGAAGCGCTGGCGCGTCACGGCATGACGGTCCTTCATGCCGGCGTAGCCCACGCCCATGTCGGGGATGCCGGCCCAGCGGGCGATGCGCTTGGCGGCGAACGAGGTGTTCATGCCGCGCTTTTCCACCGTCAGCAGCAGGTGCTCGCCCTGCCCGGTCGGTTCGAAGCCGTCGATCTCCTCGACCTGGAAATCCTCCGGCTCCACCCGGTAGCGCGCCTGCAGCACGGCGTCGCCGTGGGCGCGCGGCAGCGTGCTCATGCGCGCTCCAGCAGGACAACGGCCATCGCCGCCAGGCCTTCGCCGCGGCCGGTGAAACCCAGGCGTTCGGACGTGGTGGCCTTTACGCTGACGTCGTCCAGCGCCGCGGCCAGGTCGGCCGCGAGGTTGGCGCGCATCGCCGCCGCATGCGGCGCCACCTTCGGGCGCTCGCACACCACGGTGATATCGGCATTGCCCAGGCGCCAGCCGCGCTCGGCCACCAGCGCCGCGCAGTGGCGCAGGAACAGGCGGCTGTCGGCGTCGCGCCAGCGCGGGTCGGTCGGCGGGAAATGCACGCCGATGTCGCCCAGCGCCAGCGCGCCCAGCAGCGCGTCGCACAGCGCATGTATCACCACGTCGCCGTCTGAATGCGCCAGAACGCCGTGTTCGTGCGCGATGCGCACGCCGCCCAGCACCACGTGGTCGCCGTCGCCGAAGGCATGCACGTCATAGCCTTGGCCGATCCGTACGCTGTTGCTCATTTCTGGTTTCCTTTCGTACCGCGACCAGCGCGGCCACGCGTGCCTAGTCCATGTTGCCGAGGATGAATTCGGCCAGCGGCAGATCAGCCGGCGTAGTCACCTTGATGTTGTCTTCGCTGCCTTCCACCAGGCACGGGCGCAGGCCCAGGCGCTCCATGGCCATGGCCTCGTCGGTGATCTTGACGCCGGCGCGCAATGCGGCCTGCAGCGCACGGGTAAGCCCGCCGCGGCGGAACAGCTGCGGCGTCAGTGCCCGCCACAGCCATTCGCGCGGTTCGGTGGCCTGGCTGTGGCCGAGGTGGTCGGCGCGCTTGAGCGTATCGCGCACGGGCGCCGCCAGCAGCGCGCCCACCGGGTCGGCCTGTCCCACCGCCAACAGGCGCGCCAGGTCGAGCGCACGCAGGCAGGGCCGCGCGGCGTCGTGCACCAGCACCCACTGGTCGTCGTCCACCGTGCCCGGCAGGGCCATCAGGCCGGCCAGCACGGAGTCGGCGCGCTCGGTGCCGCCCACGCAGGTGATCACGGGCTTGCCGCCGATCTCGCGCCAGCCGGGCCAGTAACCGTCGTCGTGCGACAGCGCCACCACCACGCCGTCCACGCTGTCGTGGTTGAGCACGGCGCGCAGGCTGTGTTCGATCACGGTGCGGCCAGCCAGCGGCGAATACTGCTTGGGCTTCTCACCGCCGAAGCGCATGCCACGCCCCGCCGCGGGCACAACCGCCCAGGTCATCGCCGCGGCTCCGGGGCCGGCGCGTCCTGCGGCTGTTCAACGCGCTGGGCGCCGGCCTTGGCAGGCTCGACGACGCGGTAGAAGGTTTCGCCAGGCTTGATCATGCCCAGCTCGCTGCGGGCGCGATCTTCCACCGCCGCCTCACCCGACTTGAGGTCCTCCACCTCCGCTGACAGGGCGTCGTTGCGCTGCTGCAGACGGGCGTTCTCGGCGCGCTGGGCGCCGACGCGCACGTCAAGGGCGCGCGCTTCGCCCAGGCCACCCTCGCCCCACCACAGCTTCACCTGCAGGCCCACCAGGGCCAGCAGCAGCAGGGCAAGGACCCACCAGCGGCGCAAGGGCGCAGGCTCAGCGCTTGAGGCTGATGAAGGCGTCGCGGCCGGCGTAGCGGGCCTTGGCCGCCAACGTCTCCTCGATGCGCAGCAGCTGGTTGTACTTCGCCACCCGGTCGCTGCGGCACAGCGAGCCGGTCTTGATCTGTGTGGCGGTGGTGGCCACCGCGATGTCGGCAATGGTGGTGTCTTCGGTTTCGCCCGAGCGGTGCGACACGATGGCGGCGTAGCGGTTGGCGTGGGCCATCGCGATGGCCTGCAGCGTTTCGGTCAGCGTGCCGATCTGGTTGACCTTGATCAGGATGGCGTTCGCCACGCCCTGGTCGATGCCGTCCTTGAAAATCTTCGGGTTGGTCACGAACAGGTCGTCGCCCACCAGCTGCACCTTGCTTGTGAGCCGCTCGGTGAGCAGCTTCCAGCCAGCCCAGTCGTTCTCGGCCATGCCGTCCTCGATGGTGATGATCGGGTACTGCGCGCACCAGCCGGCCAGGAAATCGACGAACTGCTCCGACGTCAGGCGCTTGCCCTCGCCCTTGAGGTTGTACTTGCCGTTGTCGAAGAACTCCGTGCTGGCAACGTCCAGGCCCAGCAGCACGTCCTCGCCGGCCTTGTAGCCGGCCTTGCCGATGGCCTCGAGGATGACTTCGATGGCTTCTTCGTTCGAACGCAGGTCGGGCGCGAAGCCGCCTTCATCGCCCACCGCCGTACCCAGGCCCTTGGCCTTGAGCACCGACTTCAACGAATGGAAGATCTCGGCGCCGCAGCGCAACGCCTCGGCGAAGCTGTCGCAGCCCACAGGCAGCACCATGAATTCCTGCATGTCCACGTTGTTGTCGGCGTGGGCGCCGCCGTTGATGATGTTCATCATCGGCACCGGCAGCGACACGTCGGCGCCTGCGGCAAGGTGCTGCCAGAGCGCCTGGCCCTTGGACGCGGCCACGGCATGCGCGTTGGCCAGCGACACGGCCAGCAGCGCGTTCGCGCCCAGCCGGCCCTTGTTCTCGGTGCCGTCGAGGTTCACCAGCTTGGCATCCAGGCCCGCCTGGTCGGCGCCGTCGAAGCCCTTCAGCGCGTCGGCAATGGTGGCGTTGACGTTGGCCACCGCCTTGCGCACGCCCTTGCCGAGGTAGCGGCTGCGGTCGCCGTCGCGCAGCTCCACGGCTTCCTTGCTGCCCGTGGACGCGCCCGAAGGCACCATGGCGCGGCCAAAGCCGCCGTCGGCCAGGGTGACCTCGGCTTCCAGCGTGGGGTTGCCCCGGCTGTCGAGGATTTCGCGGGCGTGGATCTTGGTGATCGTTGTCATGGGGTCGCTTCGGTTACAGGGTGGATTCGAGGAAGCCGTTCTTCTTGGTGACGCGGTCGAGTTCAAGCAGCGTCTCGAGCAGCGCCTGCATCTTCGGCAGCGGCCAGGCGTTGGGGCCGTCGCTGAGCGCCTTGGACGGGTCCGGATGGGTTTCCATGAAGATGCCGCTGATGCCCACGGCCATGGCCGCGCGCGACAGCACCGGCACGAACTCGCGCTGGCCGCCGGACTTGCCGTCCATGCCGCCGGGCAGCTGCACCGAATGGGTGGCGTCGAACACCACCGGGCAGCCGGTGTCGCGCATCACGCTCAGCGAGCGCATGTCGGACACCAGGTTGTTGTAGCCAAAGCTGGCGCCGCGCTCGCAGGCCATGATCTGCGTGTTGCCGGTGGCCAGGGCCTTGGCGGTGACGTGCTTCATTTCCCAGGGCGACAGGAACTGGCCCTTCTTGATGTTCACCGGCTTGCCGGCGCTGGCGACTTTCTGGATGAAGTCGGTCTGGCGGCACAGGAAGGCCGGCGTCTGGAGCACGTCCACCACGGACGTCACTTCATCCAGCGGCGTGTACTCATGCACGTCCGTCAGCACCGGCACGCCCAGCTGGCGCTTCACTTCGGCCAGCACCTTCAGTCCCGCTTCCAGGCCCGGGCCGCGGAAGCTGGTGCCCGACGTGCGGTTGGCTTTGTCGAAGCTGGACTTGAAGATGAAGGGAATGCCCAGCTTGCCGGTGATTTCCTGCAGCCGGCCGGCGGTTTCCATCTGCAGCTCGAGCGACTCGATCACGCAGGGGCCGGCGATGAGGAAGAAGGGCTGGTCCAGGCCAACCTTGAATCCGCACAGTTCCATCAGGCCGAAGCCTCCTTGAGTAGTCGGCCGCCCGCCTTGTGCTCGCGCGCGGCGCGGATGAAGCCGATGAACAGCGGGTGGCCATCGCGGGGCGTGGACAGGAACTCCGGATGCGCCTGGCAGGCGATGAACCACGGGTGGTGGGGCAGCTCGATCACTTCCACCAGCAGGTCGTCCATGGACTTGCCGCTGATGACCAGGCCCGCTTCCTCGAGCTGGCTGCGGTAGCGGTTGTTGAACTCGTAGCGATGGCGATGGCGCTCGCCCACCACGTCCTTTCCGTACAGCTCACGCGCCTTCGAGCCGGGCTTGAGGCGCTGGTCCTGCAGGCCCAGGCGCATGGTGCCGCCCAGGTCGGACTGTTCGTCGCGGCGCTCGACATCGCCCGAGGCGGTGCGCCACTCGGTGATCAGGCCGATGACCGGATGGGCGCAGTTGCGGTCGTTCTCGGTGCTGTTGGCGCCCGCCAGCCCGGCCACGTGGCGGGCGAAGTCCACCACCGCCGCCTGCATGCCGTAGCAGATGCCGAAGTAAGGAACGCCCGACTCACGCGCGAACTGCGCGGTCATCACCTTGCCCTCGAAGCCGCGGTCGCCGAAGCCGCCGGGCACCAGGATCGCGTCCACGCCCTCCAGGACCTTTACGCCGTCCTTCTCGACCTGTTCGGATTCGATCCACTTCAGCGTGACCTTGGTGCGCTGGCGCAGGCCGCCGTGCTTGAGCGCCTCGGACAGCGACTTGTAGGCGTCCTGGTGATCAATGTACTTGCCAACCACCGCTACGGTCACCGAATCCACGGGGTGTTCCGCGGCGTCCACCACCGCCTGCCACTCGGACAGGTCGGCCGGCTTGGCCACGTCTTCCATGCGCAGGCATTCGATCGCGATCTGGTCGAGCTGCTGTTCGTGCAGCCACAGCGGCAGCTTGTAGATGTTGTCCACGTCCACGCAGCTGATGACGGCCTTCTCGTGCACGTTGGTGAACAGCGCGATCTTGCGGCGCTCCGAGTCGGGCAGAGGCTTTTCGCTGCGGCAGACCAGGATGTCGGGCTGGATGCCGATCGAGCGCAGTTCCTTCACCGAGTGCTGGGTGGGCTTGGTCTTGAGCTCGCCGGCGGCCGCGATGTAGGGCACCAGCGTGAGGTGCATGAAGATGGCCTTGCCCGGGCCGCGCTCGGTGCGGATCTGGCGGATGGCCTCCAGGAAGGGCAGCGACTCGATGTCGCCCACGGTGCCGCCGATTTCCACCAGGCCCACGTCGAAGCCGTCGGTGGCCTCGAAGATGGCGCGCTTGATTTCATCGGTGATGTGCGGGATCACCTGCACGGTGCCGCCCAGGTAATCGCCGCGGCGCTCCTTGCGGATCACGTTTTCGTAGATGCTGCCTGTGGTGACCGAGTTCTTGCGGCTCAGGCGCACGCGCAGGAAGCGCTCGTAGTGTCCCAGGT
>NZ_JAIBFH010000134.1 GCF_019459675.1 Arenimonas sp. | reverse complement strand
CCCCCCGCGGCCGGTGAGGGTGGCCCCGGGCACCGAGACTTGGGGGCGTGGGGCGTGCTGCCGCGGCGCCGCGCCACCGGGCTGGCGCACCACCAGGTTGGGCAGCACCAGCCGCGGCTCAGGACGCAGCGCGTACTCGGGCGTGCCATCGATGCTCAGCTCCAGCCCCAGCGACGTGCCCAGGCGTCCAAGCACCGTGGCGGTCAGCCGGTTGGGTTCAAGCTGGCGGTTCACCCACCACGCACCCGCCACCAGCAGCAGCGCGAACACGGCCAGCATCCAGGGCCAGCGTCGGCGTTGGGCGGGCTTGCCCGTCGCCGCCGTCATTCACTCACCCAGCGTGCCGGGCAGCAGCGCGTCCACGAAACCCTCGGGGTCGAACACGCGCAGGTCTTCGGTTTTTTCGCCCAGGCCGATGAAGCGGATCGGTATGCCGAACTCGCGCGCCAGGGCGAACACCACGCCGCCCTTGGCGGTGCCGTCCAGCTTGGTCACCACCAGGCCCGTCACCTGCACCGCGGCGTGGAACTGCCGCAGCTGGTTGAGCGCGTTCTGGCCGGTGGTGCCGTCGATCACCAGCAGCACTTCATGCGGCGCGTGCGGATCCACCTTGGCGATGACGCGGCGGATCTTGCCCAGTTCAGCCATCAGGCCCTGCTGGGTGTGCAGCCGGCCGGCGGTGTCGGCAATCAGGATGTCGATGCCGCGCGCCTTGCCGGCCTGGATGCCGTCGTAGGCCACCGAGGCGGCGTCGGCGTTCTGGCCCTGGGCGATCACGGCCACGTTGTTGCGCTCGCCCCACACCTGCAGCTGCTGCACGGCCGCGGCGCGGAAGGTGTCGCCCGCGGCCAGCATCAGGCTGTGGCCGTCCAGTTGGAAGCGGTGCGCCAGTTTGCCGATGGTGGTGGTCTTGCCCACGCCGTTCACGCCCACGGTGAGGATGACGAAGGGCTTGGCCGCTTCGTCTATCACCAGCGGCTTGGCGACGGGCTTGAGGATGGCCAGCAGGTCGTTGCGCAGCGCGGTGAGCAGGGCCTGGGCGTCGGCGAACTCGCGCGCCTTCATGCGCTTGCGCAGGCGTTCGATGATCTCGGTGGTGGCGGGCATGCCGACGTCGGCGCTGATCAGCGCAGTTTCCACTTCGTCCAGCAGGTCTTCGTCGAGCTTGGGGTTGCGCGAGAACAGCCCGCCCAGGCTGCGTGCGAACAGGCTGCCGCCCAGGGTGCCGCGCATGGCCTCGCGGCCCTGCGCCAGCTCGATTTCGGCGCGGGCGGCCTTTTCTTCCTGGTGCGTGGTGAACGCGCGCGCCAGGTCGTCCGGGCTGAAGCCCGTGCGTGCGGGCGCCTCGGCGGGTTTGGCCGGGGCGGGTTTGTCGGGCTTTTTCTTCAGGAAATCGAACATCGCGCTGCTTTCGCGGACAATGGCCAGATGTTACCACCCGGCCCCCGGACTCCCCGATGAACCAGCGCCCGCCCGGCTTCGTCCGTATCATCGCCGGCCACCTGCGCGGCTCGAAGCTGCCGGTGGCGGACCATCCCGGCCTGCGGCCCAGCAGCGACCGGGTGCGCGAGACCCTGTTCAACTGGCTGCAGGCCAAGGTGCCGGGGGCCCGGGTGCTGGACCTGTTCGCAGGCACCGGGGCGCTGGGCTTCGAGGCGGCCTCGCGCGGAGCCGCCGCGGTGGTGCTGGTGGAGCGTGAGCCGGCCCTGGCGCAGGCCCTGCGCGACAGCCAGGCGCGCTTCAAGCTCGAGGGCGTGCAGGTGGTGCAGGCGGAGGCGCTGGCCTGGCTTTCGGGCCCGCCCACGGCCCGGTTCGACCTGGTGTTCCTGGACCCGCCTTTCGAGGGCGGGCTCTGGGAGCCGGCGGCCCATGGGCTTGCGCCGTGGCTGGCACCCGGGGCGTGGATCTACGTCGAAAGCCCGCCGAAGTTGCAGGCTTCGTGGCCGCAGGGATGGCGGCTGCATCGGGAGGGCCAGACCCGCGACGTCCGCTTTACGTTGTTCCAGACCCGAAACGGCCAAGCGCCGGAAACCGCTGATACACTTCACGCAGATCCCTCACCGCAGGTCCAACCCACGGCATGAGCCTGGCCCGGAACCGTGTCGCGCTGTATCCCGGCACCTTCGACCCCATCACCAACGGCCATATCGACCTGGTCGCTCGCGCGTCCACGCTGTTCGACAAGGTCGTGGTGGGAGTCGCCGAAAGCCCGGGCAAGGGTCCGGCCCTGCCGCTGGACGAGCGCGTGGAGCTTTGCCGCATCGCCCTGCAGCCTTACGGCAACGTGGAGGTGATGGGATTCAACTCGCTGCTTGCGCACTTCGTACACCAGGTCGGCGCCGGCGTGCTGCTGCGCGGCCTGCGCGCGGTGTCGGACTTCGAATACGAATTCCAGCTGGCCAGCATGAACCGGCACCTTATCCCCGACGTCGAGACCCTGTTCCTGACGCCGGCCGAGCAGCACAGCTTCATATCTTCCAGCCTGGTGAGAGAGGTTGCCCGGCTAGGCGGCGACGTGTCCGGCTTCGTGCATCCGGCCGTCGTCAAGGCCCTGTCCGCCCGATGGAAGCGTTCCTGAGACCCACTAAAACAAGAGGTGTTGCCATGAATCGCGTATTTGCCCCGATCGCTGTGCTGCTTGCCCTTACCGTCCTTTCCGGCTGCGAGAAAGCCGAGGCGCCCGCCAAGGTCGAGGTCGCGTTGGTTGCGCCCACCGACGGTGACGACGCCGCATGGAAGGAATACCTGGGCCGCGTGGTCAATGCCAACCAGGCCGGCGTCACCGACCGTATCTTCCCGTACTACCTGCCCAACAACAGCAGCGAGCCGGCCGAAGGCGACCAGGACGGCAAGACCCAGTACGACCGCCAGCTCGAGAACGTGACCACGGTCGTGCAGCGCACCGTGCTGCCGGGCAACATGCTGGCCTTCGGTTCGCCCGACAGCACGCAGATGGCCAACCTGATCGTTGCCGCCTTCGCCGAGCCGGACCCGAACGCCCTGAAGGGCTCGCAGGTGCTGTTCATCGGCAGCCCGGCCGACCAGGCCCGCGTGCAGGCGGCGGTGGAAGCGGCCGGCGGCAAGTTCGTCTTCGTCGAAGCCAAGTGAGTCCCGGGGGGGGGGGGCGGGGCCCGGCCCGGGGGGGGGGGGGGGGGGGGGCGG
>NZ_JAIBFH010000130.1 GCF_019459675.1 Arenimonas sp. | reverse complement strand
CCCCCCGCGGGGGCGGGGCCCCCCGGGGCGGGGGCCCCCGGCCCCGTACCGGGGGGGGGGTCATCGGTGGTTTGTGCGGCGTCTGCCGCAGGTGCCTCGGTCTCGGCCTCGGGCGCCTGTGCCGAAATCGGCAGGGCCAGGGCGAGCAGCAGGGCACTGAACAATTGCGTGCTTCGAAGGGTGGTGCTGGGCATCGTTTCCTCCTGCGCGGCACCCACGTCATGCGGGGCCCGGAACGCAGCCGCGCCCTTTCGGGCGCGGCTGGTGGTCCAACAGCTGTGGATCAGCGCACGCCTGCGGTGCGCAGGTTCTGCGGCGAGTAGTTCGCCGGAGTGCTCTGGTAGCCGAAGTCGCGCGGCTTGTCCTCGTTGTCCAGCAGGCCGGTGATGTAACGGCCGGACTTGAGGTCGTGGTGGGTCTCGAGGGTGGACCAGAAGGTCGGCACCTCGTAGTAGTTGATCGACGGCGCGTCCGAATAGCGCCACAGGTTGCCCTGGCCGTCGTAATGATCGGTCAGCAGGATCTGGTAGCTGTCTTCGTCGAGATAGAAGGTGCGACGGCTGTTGATATGGCGCTGGCCCGCCTTGAGCTTGGCCTCGACCACCCACACGCGGTGCAGCTCATAGCGCATGAAATCGGGGTTGAGGTGGCCCGGGCGGATCAGGTCCTTGACCTTGGCCTTGTCGCTGTGCGCCTTGTACGAGTTGTACGGCACCAGCATTTCCTTCTTGCCCACCAGGGTCCAGGTGAAGCGGTCCATGGCGCCGTTGAACATGTCGGTCATGTCGTTGGTGCGCAGGCCGTCGGACGCGGTACCCGGGTTGTCGTAGGCGACGTTCGGGGCGCGGCGCACGCGGCGCTGGCCCGGGTTGTACACCCACGCCTGGCGGGGAGCGGCCTTGGCGTTCAGCGTTTCATGCACCAGCAGTACCTGGCCGGCCAGACGCGCCGGGCCCAGCACTTCCTGCTTGAAGTACAGCAGGATGTTGTTGATGTTCTCGGTGGTGTTGCCCGGCTTGTAGTACAGGCCCAGGATTTCCTCGCGCAGCTTGATCAGCGTGAACGCACCGCCGGCCGTGGGGGCCGCCTGGTTCGAATAGCTGACCACGGACAGGCCCTTGTACTTGAGCTTGTGGTTCCAGATCAGCTCATAGGCGTTCTGCGGGATCGGGAACGGAATGCCCTCGGCGCAGCCCTGGATGCCTTCACCGTCGGCAACCAGCTTGCAGCTGGTGGCGTTGCGCTTGGTGTAGTCGTAGGTGCGCTGCGGGAACGAGGCGCTGCGGCGGGTCGGGTACACGTCCATGCGGAAGGTCGGGTACTTGGCGAACATCGCCTTCTGGCCCGGGGTCAGCACTTCGGCGTACTGGGCCACGTTGGCCCGGCTGACCTGGTAGAGCACCTTGTCGGCCGCGAACGGGTCCGCATGGAAGGTGCCCACGCGGAAGCCGGCCGGCGGACGGACGATGCCGCCCGTCCACGCGGGGATGGTGCCGGCGGCGTTGCCGGCCTTCTCGGCGCCGATCGGGGTCAGGCTCTGGCCCAGCTTGGCGGCTTCCTGGGCGCTGACGGCGGCCTGGGCCATTCCGGTGGCGAGTACTGCGGCGCCGACCAATGTGGCCAACGCGTGCTTCTTGTTGATTTTCATCCTCTGCCTCCCTGTGGCGTCAGAACGAATACTTGACGGTGAACGACGCAAAGTCGCGGTCGTGGATCTGGCTGTACTCTTCGGCACCCATGAACTGGGTGTAGCTCAGGTCGAAGATAACCTGGTTGAGATAGTTGGCTTCGACGCCGAGGGTGAGCGACTTGCGATCCTCGAGGAAGTTGCCGCCCGGTCCCGGGGTGATGCCGCTGACGTCGTGGTTGAAGGCGACGCGCGGGGACAGCGTCAGCGGGGTGCCGAAGGCGCTGGAGTAGTCGGCGCGCGCTGCGAGGCGGTAGCCCCACGAGAACGCCGTCGGGAAGCCACCCGTACCGGTGAGCGGGTTGCGCAGGCAGCCGAACAGAAGCGCACCCGGGCCGGCAAGGCCGCCCGCGGCGTTGGTGTCGGCGACGTCGCAGCCACCGCCGGTGTCGGTGCCTTCACCTTCGTAACGAAGCTCGGACTGGTCGGGCAGATCCCAGACTTCCGTGCCGCCCACTTCGGCCACCACGGCCACCTGGTCGGAACCCAGCACCTGGGCGAAGGCCTTGGTGAAGGTCATCTGGATCTGGCTCATCTCATGCTCGCGCCAGCCGCGGACTTCCTGGCCCAGGGCGAACTGGCCCAGCTGGCTGTTGAAGCGCAGTGCCGGGGCCGGGATGAACGGATTGAGCGGGCTGAGCGCGGCGAACAGCAGTTCGACGTCGTCCACCTGCAGCGGCGCGTTCGGGCGGTGGCTGATTTCACCCTGCCAGGCGACGCCGCCCGGAAGCGTGGTGTTCCAGCTCAGGCCGAACATCTGGATGTCTTCCGGATACTCGACGAAGAAGCGGCCGCTGGCGGCGCCCACGGCCGGGTTGTTGACGGCGCGACCCGAAAGCAGCGGCACGCGGCTGTGGTAGTTGAGGAAGTAGAAACCGAACTCGGTTTCGTTCAGCGCCTCGGCGTACCAGCGCAGGGCGAGGCCGAACTGGCCTTCGTCGCTGGCGGCACGGTCTTCGATGCGGCCCACGGCGTTGCCGCAGCCGATGGCGATGATCTGCGCGGCGGTGGCCGGGCCGTAGATCGCCGCCAGGTCGGCGAAGCGGTCGCTGGTGGCGAAGCCCGCCGGACCCGCGTAGCAGGTGCTGCCGAAACGCTCGGGGTTGTTGACCGGCTGCGGCGTGGTGCCGAAGCCCAGCATCACGTACGTGCCGCCCGGGGTGCCGAAGTCGTTGGAGCTGAAGTAGGTGCCGGCCGCGTCGACTTCGATTTCCTCGAACTCGAACATGTACAGCGCTTCGAGGGCGACGTTCTCGGACAGGTTGATCGAGCCCCACGCCATGTCGATCGGCAGGAAGGCTTCCTTGAGCTCGGCGCCGGCCACGCGCAGCGCGGACAGGTCGACCGGGTTGATCACGTTGATGCCGTTCTGGATGAACGTGCCTTCGCCCCAGCTGACCACCTGGCGGCCAACGCGCACCGTGCCGCCCAGCGCGCCGTCGTCACCGAGGGTGAAGTCCTTGAACACGAACGCATCGAGCATGCGGAAGCGCTGGCCGATGCGGTCCTTGGCGATATCCGTCAGGTCGTCGCGGTCGGCGTTCTCGAAGTCATAGAAGTAGGTCGCACGGGCGAACGCGCCCCAGGTGCGCCAGTTCAGGCTGATTTCGGAGGTGATCTTGAAGGCGTTGGAGATCGCGTCGCCATCGTCGTACTTGAGGTTGCCGTCGTCACGGTTGGCCGAGAAGCGGCCCGGGGCGGCAAGCTGCGCCGGCGAACCCGGCACGCCGCCGGTGGAACCGCAGCGCAGCGGACCGACCGGGATCGGACCCAGGGGATTGTTCTGCGCGCACAGCAGCGGGTTGAAGAAGGACTTGGCGACCAGGTCGTCGTCGCGTTCCTCGACGCGCCACGAGAAGCCGTACGACACGGTGGTGTCGAGGCTGCCGGTGAGCTCGCCGCGGCTGAATTCGAAAGCCTGCGCGGCCGGGACCATCAGCAGGCCAAGGGCGACTGCGGCGGCCAGCGGGGCACGAGCGACCGGCCCGTGGTGTGCATGGAGTTTCTTCATGGGTGAATCCTCGGGTCAGGGCGTTCGGGCTGAATTTGGAGCACCGCCGGTGGCGGCGGGCGAGTTGGACGGCGGTTGACGCTTCTGTTTGGAATCGTTCTTCATGGCTGTCTGGCTCCCCCCAGACTCTAGAGCATTTCCTCTAGTGATATTAAATGTTCGTTAGGAAAAGGCAATGCTCCCGCGTATGGTGACGCCGTTGGCGAACTTGCTGCACCGCACCATCAGGGTGGAAATGCCGTATCCGAAGGCGCGAAGCCGCGCGGGGCTTGGCCCAGGGCGGTCCGGGCGGGTGCCGGGTCGTACACCAGGTCCTGGTCCAGCCGGGCCATCACACCGCTGCCGGCGCCCCCGAGCCGGCCCAGTGCGCGCAGCAGGCCAACGCCGGCGCGAAAGACCGGGCCAGGAAGCCGGATCAATCTTGCGCCGGGCGCGCCGACCGCCAGGCTGCGCCGAACCATCTCGTCAAACGGCAGGGTTTCCCCGCCCGGGAGGTCGAAGATGCCGGGGCGCGCGGCGTCCGCGCGCAGTGCCGCCAGCACGGCCGCGGCAACGTCCTCCACGTGCACCGGCTGGCGCAGGCCGCCGGCCCTGACCGGCAGCGGCAGCAGCCGCCAGCGTCGGGCCAGGGCCACCAGACGGCTCAGGGTGCGGTCGCGGCCGTTGCCGTACATCAAGGTGGGCCGCAGCAGCGTCAGCGCACAGCCCCGGGCGTCGGCCGCCGCCGCCAGCGCCCGTTCGGCGTCGCCCAGTGCCCGGGCCAGCGCGCGCTCGGCCGGATCGGGCGAGGCCTTCTTGCCGTGGACACTGGTGGATCCGATGGCGACGATGCGCGCCGGCGCCAGCGCCGAGCGCTCGAACCATCGCGCGAAATCATCCAGTGGACCGAGGCTGGCGATCGCGGCGAGCGGCTCGGCGGGATCGATGAATTCCGCCAGTGATCCCTGGCGCCATGACACGCCCGGCAGCGCCGGCCGCACCGCGCGCGAAACACCGATCACGTGCGGATCGGCATCGTCCATCGCGAGCGTGAACGCCTGGCCCAGCGGACCCGAGAGCCCGAAAACAAGCCACGCGTTTTTCGCAGCATCACTCTTACTAGTCATGATCGAAGCATAGCCAAAAGCCGCGCCCATCAACTCGGAAGTTTGGAATTGATGCGCTAGACTTCCGGCAAGCTCTGCAAGGACCGCAATGCTCGAGGCGCTGCTCGCCATCCCCTTCGTCCTGGCCCTGGTGGTCGGCCTGCTCGGCCGCAACCAGCGCCGGACCGCCGCTTGGCTTGCCGCCGCTGCACCGGTGGCTGGCCTGGTGCTGCTGGCGCTGCTGACGCACGGCGTGCTGCACGAAGGCGGCGTGCGCAGCACCACGCCGTGGGTCCCGTCGCTGGGGCTGGCGCTGTCGCTGCGCCTGGATGGCCTGGCCTGGATGTTCGCCGGCCTGGTGCTGGCCATCGGCCTGCTGATCGTGGTCTACGCACGCTACTACCTCAGTGAAGAAGACAGCATGCCGCGCTTCTTCAGCTACCTGCTGCTGTTCATGGGCTCGATGCTGGGCATGGTGGTGGCCGGCAACCTGATCCTGCTGGCGGTGTTCTGGGAGCTCACCAGCGTCAGCTCGTTCCTGCTGATCGGCTTCTGGAACCACCGCAGCGACGCCCGCGACGGCGCCCGCATGGCGCTGGCAATAACGGGCGCGGGCGGCCTGGCGCTGCTGGGCGGCGTGATCCTGCTGGGCCGCATCACCGGCAGCTACGAGCTGGACGTGGTGCTGGCTTCGGGACCGCAAATCCTGGCCAGCCCGCTTTATCCGGCCGCCCTGGTGCTGGTGCTGCTGGCGGTGTTCACCAAGAGCGCGCAGTTCCCGTTCCAGTTCTGGCTGCCGCACGCAATGGCCGCGCCCACGCCGGTGTCGGCCTACCTGCATTCGGCCACCATGGTGAAGGCCGGCGTATTCCTGCTCGCGCGCCTGCATCCGGCCCTGGCCGGCAGCGACCTGTTCTTCTATCTGGTCAGCGGCATCGGTGCCATCACGCTGCTGGTGGGCTCCTGGCACGCCATCTTCCAGCACGACGTGAAGGGGCTGCTGGCCTATTCCACCATTTCGCACCTGGGCCTGATCACGCTGCTGTTCGGCCTGTCGACGCCGATGGCGGTGGTGGCGGGTCTTTTCCACATCATCAACCACGCCACGTTCAAAGCGTCGCTGTTCATGGCCGCGGGCATCATCGACCACGAGACGGGCACCCGCGACATGCGCCGGCTGGGTGGCCTGTTCAAGCTGATGCCCTACACCGGGACCCTGGCGATCATCGCCTCGCTGGCGATGGCGGGCGTGCCGCTGCTCAATGGCTTCCTGTCCAAGGAAATGTTCTTCACCGAAGCGCTTGAGGTGGAAGGCCACACGTTCATGCGCTGGGCCATTGCCGGGGCCGCCGTGGCGGCCGGCGCGTTTGGCGTGGCTTACAGCCTGCGCTTCGTGCACGACACGTTCTTCGGCGAAGGCCCGGCGCGCGTGGAGGGAGCCCCGCACGAGCCGCCCCGCTTCATGCGCATCCCGGTGGAGGTGCTGGTGGTGGTGTGCCTGGCGGTGGGCATGGCGCCCGCCATCACCATCGCGCCGGTGCTGCATGCCGCCGCCACCGGCGTGCTGGGCGAAGGCAACGTGCCGTACTACAGCCTGGCCATATGGCACGGCTGGAACACCCCGCTGATGATGAGCCTGTTCGGGCTGGCGGCCGGCATCGCGCTCTACTTCGGCATCACCCGGCTGATCAACCTGTATGGCATCAGCTACGACTCCCTCGGCCGCCGCGTTTACGAATGGAAGCTGGCAAGCGTGACGCGCAAGGCCGACCGGCTGACCCAAACCCTGGGCAACGGCAGCCTGCAGCGCTACCTGCTGCTGATGGTGCTGGCGGCGCTGGTGATGGGCGCGGCGCCCTTCATCCACTTGTCGCTTTCGCCTGGCCCGGCACAGCCGATGCCGCCGCTGGGCTGGCTGGTGTGGGCGATCGGCGTCGGCGCAACGCTGGCCACGGTGGCGCTGCACCGGCACCGCCTGGTGGCGCTGGTGGTGATGGGTGCGGTGGGCCTGGCGGTCAGCCTGGGCTTCGCGCTGCTGTCGGCGCCCGACCTGGCGCTCACCCAGCTGCTGGTGGAGATGGTCACCATCGCGCTGATCCTGCTGGCGCTCAACTACCTTCCCGATGAGTCTGCGCCTGAGCCGTCGTCGGCGCGACGCTGGCGCGACGCGGTGATTTCGCTGGCCGCGGGCGGCGGCGTGGCGGCGCTGGTTTACAGCGTGATCACCCGGCCACTGGACACGGTCGCCAGCGAAATGCTCGCGCTGTCCGTGCCCGAGGGCGGCGGTGGCAACGTGGTGAACGTGATCCTGGTGGACTTCCGCGGCTTTGATACGCTGGGCGAGATCGCGGTGTTCGGCATTGCCGGCCTGGTGGTGCACGCCATGCTGCGGCGCGCGCGCATGCTGCCCGAGGCCAGGATTGGCGGCGACCGGGATTCGCTGCTGATCCCCAACCTGGTGGTGCGCCTGCTGCTGCCGCTGGCGTTGGCGGTGTCGCTGTATCTGTTCCTGCGCGGCCACAACCTGCCCGGCGGCGGCTTCATCGCCGGCCTGGTGATTGCGGTGCCAATGCTGCTGCAGTACGTGCTCTCGGGTGCAAGCTACGTCGAGCAGCGCCTGGGCTTTGACTATCCGCGACTGATCGGCCTTGGCCTGCTGGCCGCGCTGCTCACCGGCCTGGGCAGCTGGCTGCTGGGCTACCCCTACATGACCAGCCACACCGACTACCTGGCCGTGCCCCTACTGGGCAAGCTGCCCATGGCCAGTGCGATGGCCTTCGACATCGGTGTCTACCTGGTGGTCGCCGCCAGCACGCTGTTGATGCTGGCCATGATGGGCACGGTGAAACGGCCCCTGGACGGGAGGCGCGGCTGATGGAACTGGCGATGGCAAGCTTCATCGGCGTGCTGGTGTCGGCGGGCGTTTACCTGCTGCTGCGCGCGCGCAGCTTCGACGTCATCCTGGGGCTGACGCTGCTTTCGTATGCCGTGAACCTGCTGATCTTCAGCATGGGCCGCCTGGTGGCAGGCAAGGCGCCGATCCTGCGCGACGGCCTGGCGCCCACGCTGGCCAACCACGCCGACCCGCTGCCGCAGGCGCTGGTGCTCACGGCGATCGTGATCGCATTCGCCATGACGGCCGTGCTGGTGGTGGTCGCCGTGCGCAGCCGCTCCGACAGCCGCAGTGACCACGTGGACGGCATCGAGCCGCGCGACAAGGGGCAGGCATGAGCCCTACCGCACACCTGGTGATCGCGCCGATCCTGCTGCCGCTGCTGGCGGCCATCGCGATGCTGGTGATCGGCTCGCGCCGCATCGCGGTGCAGCGCAGCATCGGCCTGTTGTCGTGCCTGGGCATGATCGCGCTGGCCGCGATGCTGGCCTGGCATGCCGACGGCGGGGCCACCACCGTTTACCTGGTCGGCAACTGGCCCGCCCACCTGGGCATTTCGCTGGCGGTGGACCGCCTGGCGGCCATCATGCTGCTGGCCACCTCACTGCTCGCCCTGCCCTGCCTGCTGTTCGCCACCGGCGGCTGGGACCGCCGCGCCAGCCACTTCCACGTGCTTTTCCAGCTGCAGTTGATGGGCCTCAACGGCGCCTTCCTCACCGCTGACCTGTTCAACCTGTTCGTGTTCTTCGAAGTGCTGCTGATTTCTTCCTACGGGCTGCTGCTCAGCGGCGGCCGCGGCCCGCGGCTGCGCAGTGGCCTGCAGTACGTGGCGTTCAACATCGCGGCATCCACCCTGTTCCTGGTGGCGGTAGGCCTGATCTACGGCATCACCGGGGCGCTGAACATGGCCGAGCTGGCGCACCGCGTGGCCCAGGTGCCGGCGGCCGACGCCGGCCCGCTGCGCGCCGCGGCCGGCCTGCTGCTGGTGGTGTTCTGCTCGAAAGCGGCGCTGCTGCCGCTTTACTTCTGGCTGCCCGACACCTACGCACGCAGCCCGGCTGCGGTGGCGGCCCTGTTCGCGGTTATGACCAAACTGGGCGTGTACGCCGTGCTGCGTGTCTACACCCTGGTGTTTGGCGCGCAGGCCGGCGCGCTGGCCGACCTGGCCTGGCCGTGGCTGCTGCCGCTGGGCGCCGCCACCCTGGTGCTGGCGACGCTGGGCGCCCTGGCGGCGGCGTCCCTGAGGGTGCTGGCCGCTTACCTGGTGGTGGGTTCGGCCGCGACGCTGTTCATCGCAGTGGGGCTGGCGAGCGCCGAAGCCGTGGGGGCGGGCCTGTACTACCTGGTGCACAGCACGCTGGTGGGCGGAGCCCTGTTCCTGCTGGCCGACCTGGTGCACCGCCAGCGCGACAATGCCGGCGACAGTCTGCGCAAGCTCGACCGCATGGGTCCCAAGGCCCTGCTGGGAACGATGTTCGCGGTGGCGGCCACTTCGGTGGCGGCGCTTCCGCCCCTGTCGGGCTTCATCGGCAAGTTCGCGCTGCTGGCCGCGGTGCCGGCGGCGCAGGCCACGTGGCTGTGGCCGGTGATCCTGGTCAGCGGCCTGCTGGTGCTGGTGGCGTTGGCCAGCGCGGGCAGCCATTTGTTCTGGCGCGAAGGCGGCGACGAACCGGCACCGGGACGGGTACCGCCGCTGCGCGCGGTGGAAGTGGCCGCCACCCTGATGCTGCTGGCGATGGGCGTCGCGCTGAGCGTGTTTGCCGGGCCCGCGCTTCGCTACGCGCAGGACGCCGGCACGCAGCTGATGGCACCGGCGGACTACATCGAACAGGTGCGCGGCGCCTTGCCGCGCCCGGGGGTGGCGCCATGAAGTCCTGGCTGCCGGCACCGCTGCTGAGCGCGGCGGTTTTCGTGGTTTGGCTGATGCTGGTGGGAACGGTGGAACCAGCCCACCTTCTGCTGGCGGCGACATTGGCGCTGGTGCTGCCGCTGGTGGCCCAGCGGCTGCGGGACGAGCCTGCGCGCGTGCAGCGGCCGCTGGTGGCGGCGCGGCTGGGCCTGCGGGTGCTGTGGGACATCGTGGTGTCCAACATCGAGGTGGCGCGGCGCATCCTGGGCCGCCAATCGCTGATCCATCCAGGGTTCGTCTGGGTGCCGCTGGACATCACCAATCCCCACGGCATCGCCGCACTGGCCGGCATCATCACCATGACGCCCGGCACGCTGTCGTCCGAACTGACCGCCGACCGCCGGCACCTGCTGGTGCACTGCTTCCACCTCGAAGACGCCGACGCCACGATGGCCCAGATCAAGCAGCGCTACGAAACCCCGCTCAGGGAGATCTTCCCGTGATCCAGACCTGCATCAGCCTGGCCCTGGGCGCCTTCGCGCTGGCGATGGCGATGAATCTCTACCGCCTGCTGCGCGGCCCCGGCGTCACCGACCGCATCCTTGCGCTGGACACGCTGTATGTGAACACCATCGCCATGCTGGTGCTGGTGGGCATGCGCGAAGGCAGCACGATCTACTTCGAGGCGGCGGTGATCATCGCCATGCTTGGCTTCGTCGGCACGGTGGTGCTGTCGAAGTTCCTCATCCGCCGGGACATCATCGAATGAACACCGCGCTGGAAATACTGGTCTGTGCGCTGCTGCTGGCTGGCGCCGCCTTCGCCCTGGTGGGTTCCTGGGGCCTGGTGACGCTGTCGGATTTCTTCAAGCGCCTGCACGGCCCCACCAAGGCCAGCACGCTGGGCGTCGGCGGCGCGCTGCTGGCGTCGATGCTGTGGCAGGCGATGCAGGGTGAGCCGAGCCTGCGCGAGCTGCTGGTCACGCTCTTCCTGTTCATGACCGCGCCGGTCAGTGCGCACATGATGGCCAAGGCCGCGCTGGCGCTGGATCCGTCGCTGCGGCCGCCGGTGCCGCCGGCCCCCGACGCGACGGGTGGCCGCGACTAATGCTTCGCCGGCTTGCACTGGCCGTGGGGCCGCTGCTGGCGCTGGCGCTTTACGCACTGCTGGTTTCCGGTGGGTCAACGCATGCGCTGGCGGTGACGGTCGGCCTCACCGCGTGGTGCGCCACCTGGTGGGTGCTCGAGCCCGTGCGCGGGCCGGTAACCGCGCTGCTGCCGCTGGCGGTGCTGCCGGTGCTGGGGGTGCTGGATGCCAAGCAGGTCGCTCAAAGCTATGGCCATGAACTGATCCTGCTGCTGGGCGGCGGCTTCATGCTCTCTCGCGCGCTTGAGCGCAGCGGCGGGGCCCCCCGGGGGGGGCGGGGGGAGGTGGGCCGGGTGAGGGGGGG
>NZ_JAIBFH010000086.1 GCF_019459675.1 Arenimonas sp. | reverse complement strand
GCCGTGGTCTGGGGGGGGGGGGGTCTGGGCCCCCTACGTCTGCAGCAGCGCGCAGGCCGCGTCCAGGGCCTCCGCCACCGACACTTCATTGACTGAAAGTGCCGGCAGCGCCGCCAGTCCCGACGTATGGGTAAACGTGATGTTGGAGCCAACGAAAGCGGCAAAGGTCGGGAAGCTGGCCGTCACCACCGTGGTGCCGGCGCCCGTGACGGTGACGGTGTTGCTTGTGCGGCCATTGACGTCGGTGACCGTGGTCGGACTGGCCAGCGTGCCCGCCGAAGTGGTCCACACCACCGTTTCGCCCACCACCGGGACGCCGTTGCCGATCAGTTCGACCACCATCGGCGCCGACGCCACGCCGGGCGTGAGGGTCTGGGCGTCGCCACTGCCGGCGGTGATGCCGGTCACCACCAGGGTGCCGGCGACGTTGGCATTGAACTGGGTGACCACGCCGCCGGGTGCGGTCGCCTGGATGACCACCGGGCCCGGGGTCAGCCCCAGGGTGACGATGGTGCTGGCCTGCCCCGACCCATCGGTGAGCACCAGGCTGGGTGCCAGCGTGGCGCTGCCCGACAGCACCGTGAAGGTCACCGGCACACCGGACAGGTCGGGTGCGGGATCCACCAACTGCACCACCAGCGGCAGCGGCAGCACGTCACCGGGGTTGCCGGTCTGGCCGTCCCCGCCAGCGGACCCGATGCTGCCGGGCGGCAAACCCTGTGCGTTGGCGGTGACGCTGACGGCATTGGCAAAGGCCGACGCGCGGATCACCACCGGGCCGGGGGTGGTGCCATAGGTAAAGCCGACGCTGGCGTTGCCCGCGCCGTCGGTGACTGAAACCGGGGCGTTGAGCGTGGCCGAGCCCGACACCACCATCCACGACACGGTCTGGCCCGCCAAAGGCTGGCTGTCACCGTTGAGCAGCTGAACCTGCAGGGGCGTCGAACCCGGCTGTCCGGACAGACCCACCTGGCCGTCTCCCGCCACCAGGGCCAGCGACGGCGGCGTCACGTTGATCGTGAAGTCCACGCTCAGGGTGGGCTGGTCGGCGCGGGACGCCGTCACGGTGACCGGATCGAGCCCCAAACCCATGCTGGTGACGGTGACGGACGCGAAGCCACCCGCGTCGGTGATCGTGCTGGCCGCGCTGAGCAGGGCGCCGCCGGTGGCGGACCAGAATACTGTGACGCCCGGATCGCCCAGGCCGCTGTCCGTGGCCAGCACCGTAAGCGGCAAGGGCAGCGCCGCGTTCTGCGCGCCGCTCTGGCCGCTGCCGCCAGCGATGGCCAGGTCGCGCAGCTCCAGGGCGTTCACGGTGAACACCTGGTTCAACAAGGGTGAGTCGGCGCGGCTCGCCCGTACCGTCACCGTCCCCGGAAGCGGACCCACGTCCACGAACGCCTGCGCCAGGCCGTTGGCATCACTGACCGCGCTGGCGCCGCTGATCGTGCCGTTGCCGCTGAGCACCTGCCACTGCACGGTCACGCCCGGTTGGGGCGCGCCGTTGAGCAACGCGCGCACCACCAGCGGCGCCGCCGTGGTGGTGTCCACGGGCGCGTCCTGCAGGTCGCCCGACACCTTGTCCAGCGCGGCGATGTTGATCGCCAGCGTGAACGGCACGCTGGCGCCGGGCTGGTCGGCCCGCGTTGCGGTCACGCTGACCGGACCGGGGCCCGCGCCCAGCGACGTGACGCTGACGCTGGCCCGACCGTCGGCGCCGGTGGTGGCGCCGGACGCCGACAGCGTGGCGCCGCCGCTGGCGACCCACTGGATGCTAACGCCCGCGGCGGGGCCGCCGCCGTCCAGGGCCAGCACGGTCAGCGGCTGCGGCAGCGCCGTATTCGCCAGGCCGGCCTGGCCGTTGCCCGACAGGATCGCCAGCGTGCGCGCCGAACCCCGGCCGCCGCTGGAGCCCAGGCTGCTGGCAACCGCCGCAGCGCCGGCGGCGCCGGCGGCAATGAGCGCCAGGTTGCGGTGGCCGCCTGCGGACGACGCGTCCGCAGGCGCGAGATCGGCAGCTTGTGCCGTCAACTCGAAACGATGGGCGACCATGCGACAGTCGGCGCCGACACAGGCCGGGTCATCGAGCGAAAGCACCCGGATGCCGTGGGTGCCCGGGCGGGAAGGCGTAAATCGCGCCCGCCCCGATCCCGCCTCGACGCCCTCGGCGCCCGCGCGGGTCCTGGCGTCCAGGACATCGAGTTCGCCTGATTCGGGGTCCTCCAGCGTCCAGTCGAGCACCTCGTCGACGGCTGGCTGGTCAGCTCGCCGCTTGACCAGCTGCAGTTCGAAGGGCGCGCCCACCCTCAGCGGCGCGGTCCCGGGCGGTGCGGACACCGGCTCGAGTCGAGTCGGTGACGGCGCGTCAATTTCGGCCCCCAGCGCCCCGGCGGACAACAGCAACAGCGAGACCAGGCAGGCAAAGGCGGTCGCACCGCGTACCCCCCGGAAAGGTAATCTGATCATGAGGCCCCCTGATGCACGCTTCCCCGGCGGGCGGAACGCCTGGCGGTGATGTGCTCCCATAACTGAGAAACGGTTTCGAACGCGTCAGTTGGCCCGTCCAAGGGCCGATCACCGCGTCCTTGAAGCAAGGGGCGCACAAAGGCGACCGATCGGCTCAAGGGACATGCGCCGCCCGCCGGGCAGCGTCATGCGGGTGCCACGTGGACGCCTCCGATCGGATAGAATTCCGGCGTTTGCCCGCCTTTGGAGAGCCCCATGCACACGCCCCCGATCAAGTACCGCCGAATCCTGCTCAAGCTGTCCGGCGAAGCGCTGATGGGGAACGTGGACTACGGCATCGACCCCGAGGTGATCAAGGCCCTGGCCGCCGAAATCGTGGCCGTGCAGCGGGCCGGCGCCGAGATCGGCCTGGTGCTGGGCGGCGGCAACATCTTCCGCGGCGCCGGCCTGGCCGCCAAGGGCATGGACCGCGTCACCGGCGACCACATGGGCATGCTGGCCACGGTGATCAATGCGCTGGCCATGGCCGACGCCATCGAAAAGCAGGGCGGCTTCGCCCGGGTGATGAGCGCGATCAAGATCAACGAGGTGTGCGAGGACTACATCCGCCGGCGCGCCATCCGCCACATGGAAAAGGGCCGCATCGCGCTGTTCGCGGCCGGCACCGGCAACCCCTTCTTCACCACCGATTCGGCGGCCGCCCTGCGCGCCAGCGAGGTCGGCGCCGACCTGCTGCTCAAGGCCACCAAGGTGGACGGCATCTACGACTCGGACCCCAAGAAGAACCCCGGCGCCAAGCGCTTCACCCGCCTGAGCTACGACGACGTGATCAGCCGCAACCTGCAGGTGATGGACACCGCTGCGTTCGCGCTGTGCCGCGACAACCAGGTGCCGCTGCGCATCTACGACATGATGCAGCCCGGCGCCCTGATGCGCATCGTCCAGGGCGAAGACCTCGGCACCCTGGTCGCCGCCTGAGCGCCCCCCGCCGCCAGCGTCTATAATCATCGATTGCCTGGATTGCCTGCGGAGCCCGCGATGCTTACCGATATCAAGAAAGACGCCACCACCCGGATGACCAAGAGCGTGGACGGTTTCCGCCAGGACCTGACCAAGCTGCGCACGGGCCGCGCCAGCACCGCGCTGGTGGACCACCTGAAGGTGAACTACTACGGCTCGGACATGCCGCTGTCGCAGGTGGCCACCGTGCAGGTCGCCGATGCGCGTTCGCTGCTGATCACGCCGTGGGAAAAGGGGATGGTCGCGGCCATCGAGAAGGCCATCCTGTCCTCGGACCTGGGCCTGAACCCGAACACCGCCGGCACCGCCATCCGCATCAACCTGCCGCCGCTCACCGAGGAGCGCCGCAAGGAACTGTCCAAGCACGTGCACGCCGAAGGTGAAACGTCCAAGGTCTCGATCCGCAACATCCGCCGCGACGCCATCCAGCAGGTGAAGGAACTCCTGAAGGACAAGCAGGTCACCGAGGACGAAGCGCACCGCTGCGAAGACGAGATCCAGAAGCTCACCGACAAGCACGTCAAGGACGTGGACGAAGTGGTGCGCACCAAGGAACAGGAACTGATGGCGGTTTGAGCCTCGCCGTCGGCATGTCGTCGCCCTCGCCCGCGCCAAGGAAACCCCGGCACCTGGCCGTCATCATGGACGGCAATGGCCGCTGGGCGGAACGCCGCCAGCGACCGCGCACGCTGGGCCACCGGGCCGGCGTGAAAGCGGTGCAGGTGTGCATCGACTACTGCCTGGCCCAGGGCATACAGGCGCTTACCCTGTTCGCGTTCTCCAGCGAAAACTGGAACCGTCCGCAGGAAGAAGTGGGCGCGCTGATGAAACTGTTCCTGCGCATGCTCGACTCGGAGGTGGATGAACTGCAGCGGCGCGGGGTGCGCGTGGCGTTCATCGGCGACCGCGCCGGCTTTCCCGAAGCCCTGCGCCTCCGGATGGCCGCGGCCGAGCGGCTTACCCACGGCAATTCCAGTCTGGTGCTGACCATCGCCGCCAGCTACGGCGGCCGCTGGGACATCGCCCAGGCCTGCCGCCAGCTGGCCGTGGAAGCGGCGGCCGGCAAGATCGACCCGGCGGCCATTGACGAGGCGATGCTGCACTCGCGCCTTGGCCTGGCCGACCTGCCCGAACCCGACCTGTTCATCCGCACCGGCGGCGACCTGCGCATCAGCAACTTCCTGCTGTGGCAGATGGCGTACACCGAACTTTGGTTCACTGAAACCCTTTGGCCTGACCTGGATGCGTCGGTACTCGACGCGGCCCTGGCCGACTTCGCCGACCGAGAGCGTCGCTTCGGCCTGACCAGCGCCCAAGTGGCCGGGAGCCCCGCATGAGCCGCAAGCAGCGCGTCACCACCGCCCTCATCCTGGCGCCCATCCCCATCCTGGCGGTCCTGTTCCTGCCCACGCCCTGGCTGGCCGCGGCCGTGGCGGCGCTGATGCTGGCCGGCCTTTGGGAATGGACTTCGTTCGCCGGGCTGGAGGAAAAGCCCGCACGGCTGATGTTCCTTACCGCCAATGCGCTGCTGATGGTGGCGCTGGTCTGGGGCGGCGGCCCGGGCCTGTTCACGCTCAAGGTGGCCAGCCTGGTCGGCGTGGTCTGGTGGGGCCTGGTGCTGCTTTGGCTGGCGCGCCCCGGCCTGGGCTCGCGCGACAACCATGCCGCCCGCAGCTTCAAGCTGCTGGCCGGCAGCCTGTGCGTGGTGCCGGCGTGGTGCGCGCTGGGCTGGCTGCATTCGGAAGATCCGCTGGGCGCGCGCTGGACGCTGGTCGCGCTGGGGCTGGTGTGGGCCGCCGACAGCGGTGCGTACTTTGCCGGCTCGAAGTTTGGCAAGCGCAAACTGGCCCCCAGCATCAGCCCGGGCAAGACCTGGGAAGGCGTGGTGGGTGGCCTGGCCGCCAGCGTGCTGCTGGCCGCCCTGGTGCTGCCGCTGCTGGGCCTGGCCTGGTCGTCGCTGCCGGCACTGGCGCTGCTGACCCTGGCCACCGCCGCCATCTCGGTGGTGGGTGACCTGTTCGAAAGCCTGATGAAGCGCCAGTCGGGCATGAAGGATTCCGGCACCCTGCTGCCCGGTCACGGCGGCCTGATGGACCGGATAGACAGCCTGATGGCCGCGCTGCCGGTGTTCGTCGTCGGCAAGGCATGGCTGGGCCTTTGAAAACCATCGCGCTGCTGGGAGCCACGGGTTCGATTGGAGGCTCGGCGCTGGACGTCGTGGCCCGCCACCCCGACCGGTTCCGCATCGGCGCGCTCACCGCCCATGCCAGGGTGGACGAACTGTTGGCGCTTTGCGCCCGGTTCCGTCCCGATTCAGCCGTGGTGGCCGACGTGGCCGCCCTGCCCGCCCTGCGCGACGGGCTGCGCGCGCTGGGCCTGCCCACGCAGGCACTGGCGGGGCCGCAGGCGCTGATCCACGTGGCCACCGACCCGGCCAACGACACCGTCATCGCCGCCATCGTCGGTGCCGCCGGCGTGGCGTCCACGCTGGCCGCCGCGCGCGCCGGCAAGCGCCTGCTGCTGGCCAACAAGGAATCGGTGGTGGTGGCGGGCGACCTTCTGGTGCAGGCCGTGGCCGAGGGCGGCGCCCTGCTGCTGCCCATCGACAGCGAACACAACGCCATCTTCCAGTGCCTGCCGGGCGACGGCAGCCGCGGCGGCGTGCGCCGGCTGCTGCTCACCGCTTCGGGCGGCCCCTTACGCGGCCGCCCCCGCCCCCCGCTGGGCCGGGGCACCCCCGCCCACGCCTGCCCCCC
>NZ_JAIBFH010000082.1 GCF_019459675.1 Arenimonas sp. | reverse complement strand
CCCCCCGGCGCGGGGCGGGGGCCCGCGGCCCTGGCCGAGGGCATGCGCCACCCGGGGGGGGTGTCGCTGGCCAAGGCCAGCGACACCGCCCAGCTGCAATACACCGGCGGCACCACCGGCCTGTCCAAAGGCGCGGTGCTGGCGCATTCGGCACTGGTGGCCAACGTGGCCGCCGCCGAACAGTGCTTCGGCTACGTGATGGACCCGGCCACGGACGTGATCGTCATCTGCCTGCCGATCTACCACATCGCCGCCTACACCAACCTGGTGTTCACCCTGGTGCACGGCTACCACGCCGTGCTGGTGACCAACCCGCGCGACATCCCCGGCCTGATTGCCACGCTTGCCAAGGAAAAGCCCGCGTTCTTCTCGGGCGTGAACACGCTGTACGACGCGCTGATGAACCATCCGGACTTCGCCAAGCTCGACCTGTCCGGGCTCAAGCTGTGCCTGCAGGGCGGTACCGCGCTGCGCCGCGCCACGGCCGAGCGCTGGAAGCAGATCACCGGCAAGGATGTGGTGGAAGGCTACGGCCTGTCGGAAACCAGCGCCGCCATCACCTACAACCGCTGGGACGCACCCAACCCCGTGGGGTCGATCGGACTGGCCTTGGGCGAAGTGGAAATCACGCTGCGCGACGATCAGGGCGTAGAGGTGCCCGTCGGCGAGGCCGGCGAGCTGTGCGCCCGTGGCCCGCAGATGACCACGGGCTACTGGCAGCAGGAAGAAGAAACCCGCCATGCCTTCTTCGAGGGCGGCTGGTTCCGCACCGGCGACATCGCCAGGGTGGACGAAAACGGCTATTACTTCCTGCTCGACCGCCGCAAGGACATGATCCTGGTGTCGGGTTTCAACGTCTTCCCCAACGAAATCGAAGACGTGGTGGCCCTGCACCCCGGCGTGCTGGAAGCCGCGGTGGTGGGCATGCCCGACGAGAAGTGCGGCGAAGCCGTGCGCCTGGTGGTGGTGCGCAAAGACCCCGCGCTCACCGAAGCGGACCTGCGCGCCCACTGCCGCCAGCACCTCACCGGCTACAAGCAGCCCAAGGTGGTGGAGTTCCGCGACAGCCTGCCCAAGTCGGCGGTCGGCAAGATCCTGCGCCGCGAGCTGCGATGACAAGCGACGCATCAGCATGAACTGGAACCTGCTTTTCATCGTGATGGCCGGCGGCGCCCTGGGTGCCGGCATGCGCCACCTCATGGGCGCCTGGCTGCTCAGGCAACTCGGCAGCGGCATGCCCTGGGGCACGCTGGCGGTGAACCTGCTGGGCAGTTTCGCGGCCGGCTTCCTGCTCGTGTGGCTGGAGGGCCGCGGGCCGGGCGCGGTGTACCTGCGCGCGTTCCTGATCGTGGGCGTGCTCGGCGGCCTGACCACCTATTCGGCGCTGATGATCGAGTGCCTGGTCTACGCGCGCACCGACAAGCCGGGTCTGCTGGTGGGCTACCTGGCGGCCACGCTCGTGGGCGGCTTCGCCCTGGTGTGGGCCGGTGCGCGTCTGGCGGAACTCATCCGGCCGGCGTGAGCCGGCGGAAGGTGGAAAAGATCTGTCCCGCGCCTACGAAGACATTTGGTTGCTGTGCGATGGCGGCCCGGCCTTTTCGAAGTTCTTGCGCGGAACGCGGGAGGTCGGCAGCAGGGTGACTGGATTCGCCTCGATCGCACCCAGCTTCAACAGCGGACGGAATGGCAACGATGCGTGCTTGCCTATCTTGAATATGAAGCTGATCGGATTGCCAATCATGGAGCACTCCGTATGCAGGTAGCGGAAGCGGTGCCGCGGCTCGAACTGGCGCGCCAGGCAAGGCGCCCCCGTGTCATGCGGCCCCGGGACCGGCTGGACCGTCGGTCAGGATCTCACCATGCCAACTGCTGACGCGCTCGATGGCGTAGTCCGCCCAGTGGGAGCGAAAGGCCCGCTGGGCAAAGGTGCCCTGCATGACCACGTTTCGATCGTGGAGCATGAACCCGATTTTCTGCCCCTCGTCGGGAAGATTGGCCGAACTGTGAACCCAGTTTGAGTCCATGACGCCTCCGGGCTGGTTGTGGAATGGCTACATCGCGACCCTATCGCGGCTGGCGGCAATCGTCGGTTCGCTCCCGTACACAATGGCTCCGAGGCGGGCCGCTGCGCCGGCACTTGCGTCCACTCTTCACGCGCGTAACCTCGGAGGCCTTCTGGGGAGAAGGAGCAAGACCATGCGCCTGCTGCTGGCCGCCTTTTTGGGCGGCATCGTGCTGTTTTTATGGAGTTTCCTGGCCAACGCCGTCCTGCCGCTGGGCGACATGGGGCATCGCTATCCGGCGTCGGAAGACGCGGTGCTGACGGCCCTGCAGGCCAACATGTCGCAGGCGGGCGTGTACATCGTTCCCGGCCTCACGCCCGAGCAATACGCCGACCCGGCCGCGGGCGAGGCCTATGCCGCGAAGGCGGTGGCCAGCCCGTTTGCCTTCGTGATTTACCAGCCCACCGGTGAAAACGGCCTGGACATGCTCGACGAACTGGCCATCCAGTTGGCCGGCACCGTGCTGGCCTCATGGCTGTTGGCCTGGGTGCTGAGCCTGGCGCCGTGGAGCTTCGGCAAGCGGGTGGCGGTGTCCACCGGGCTGGGCCTGTTCGCGTGGATATCGGTCAGCCTGCCGTGGTGGAACTGGTACCGGTTCCCTACCGAATTCATCCTGGGCAGCCTGGTCCAGCAGGTCGCCGGCTGGTTCCTGGCGGGCATCGCCATTGCCTGGGTGCTGGGGCGCAGGGTCCGTCGCACGTACTGATGCTGCAGCCGTCAGGCCGGCTCGATCACGCTCGCGGCGGAGCGCCGGAGCGAGTAGGGCAGGCCGGGACCGTAGCCAAAGCGCATCAGCAGGTTGGGACGGCGGCCGGGGAAGCCCGCCAGCGCGGCCAGTTCGGCGCGCAGCGACGGCACTTCCGCCGGCTGGTTGAGGAAAGCGTGCTTCATGCCCAGGGCCGTGGCCTGCAGCGCAAAGCGCTGGCAGGCCTGGCCAACACGCAGCCAGTGCTCGGGATCGTCCTTGTCGGCCGAAAACACCGCCAGGCCCGCCGCGCTGCGCAGCTGCCGCGCGTACTTGTCGTTCTCGGTTTTTTCCTTGAAGAACAGCTTGAACAGCGTTGGCGCCAGCCAGCTGGGCCCGATCGGATTGCCGCTGCAGGCGGCGTAAAGCCCGTCGCCCGACGACAGCGCTTCGCGCGGGTTGAACCGAAGCCACTGCCGCAGTTCGCTGACGAAGGCCGGGTCGGCCATCTGCGCGCTGTTGCCGGCCAGCACCAGTTCGCCGATGCGCTCGCGGGCGGCGGTGTCGGTCACCAGCGCCAGCTCGACGCCGGGCGTGCGCGCGGCCTGCATCAGCTGGTCGAGGTCGGCACTGCTGGCGGTCCGGCCGTCGTACTCCCCGCGCGTTGACTGGCGCTGCACGATGGCCTCGAACAGCGGCGACGCCGTGGCCGGGCCAACGCCATGCTCGAACACCAGATGGTCGGGCGAACCGGAGGCGAAGCGCAGCTCGCCCGTCAGCCCGCGCGCCTGCGCGGCCAGGGCCAGGTTGGCGGCGGCGCAGCCCAGGCTGACGAACATGTGGTGGTCGTCGGGGTCCACGGCCGGCGTGCGCCGCGCGAAATCCGGCAGCAGCGCCATGCGCCCCGGCGCCAGCCGGAACCGCCACGGCTGCGTGTTGTGGGAGTTGGCCGCGAGGGTCGCAAAGCGCACCAGGTCCACCATTCCGGGCTGCGCAGTGAGGGCTTCGCGCAGCCGGGCGGCGCCCGCGGCGTAGTCCTGCGTGCTGCCCATCCCGCGCAGGCTGAGCGCCGTGCCGGCGGCGCCGGCGGCAAGCAGGCCTCCGCCCGCCAACAAGAGGGTTCTTCGCTTCATGGGTGCTGCTCCCAACGGCGGGGTCCGGCGATAGCCCGAGCTTGTTCCGGTTCTTTCCGGCGGGACTTGATGGGGGTCAATCCGGCCGGACAGGGCCGCGGCCAAGTCGTTGCATGCGTGACCGGCAGCCAGCGATAATCCGGCCTCCCGTTTCACTGCTGGAATGACCCCATGCTCGACCCGACCCTCCTGCGCGGCCAGCTGGCCGACACCGCCGCCCGTCTCCACGCCACCCGCGGCTACGCGCTGGACGTGGCCGCGCTGGAAAGCCTGGAGTCCGAGCGCAAGCAGCTGCAGGGCCGCACGCAAGAGCTGCAGAACCTGCGCAACACCCGGTCCAAGGCCATCGGCATGGCGAAAGGCAAGGGCGAAGACACCACCGCCCTGATGAATGAGGTGGCCGGCCTGGCCGATGAGCTGAAGGCCTCCGAGCTGCGCCTGGAAGAGATCAAGACCGAGATCGACCGCATTGCCATGGCCGTGCCGAATATCCCGCACGACAGCGTGCCGGCCGGCAAGGACGAAACCGACAACCAGGAAGTGCGCCGCTTCGGCGTGCCGCGCACGTTCGATTTCCCGGTGAAGGACCACGTGGAGCTGGGCGCCCGCGACGGCTGGCTGGACGGCGACGCCGGCGTCAAGCTCAGCGGCGCGCGCTTCACCGTGCTGCGCGGCCAGCTGGCGCGCCTGCACCGCGCGCTGGCGCAGTTCATGCTGGACCTGCACACGCAGCAGCATGACTACCTGGAAGTGAACGTTCCGCTGATCGTCAACGCCGACAGCCTGCGCGGCACCGGCCAGCTGCCCAAGTTCGAAGAAGACCTGTTCGCCACCGACGTGGGCGATTCCAAGCGCTACCTGATTCCCACCAGCGAAGTGCCGCTCACCAACATCGTGCGCGACACCATCGTTGAAGAAGCCCAGCTGCCGCTGCGCATGGCCGCCCACAGCCTGTGCTTCCGCGCCGAAGCCGGCAGCCACGGCCGCGACACCCGCGGCTTCATCCGCCAGCACCAATTCGAAAAGGTGGAGCTGGTGTCCATCGCCAAGCCCGAAGACTCCCACGAAGAGCACGAGCGCATGACCCGCTGCGCCGAATCCGTGCTGGAAAAACTCGACCTGCCGTACCGCAAGGTGCTGCTGTGCACGGGCGACATGGGCTTCGCCGCCATCAAGACCTACGACCTGGAAGTGTGGCTGCCCAGCCAGGACACCTACCGCGAAATCAGCAGCTGCTCGAACTGCGGCGATTTCCAGGCCCGGCGCATGCAGGCCCGCTGGCGCAACCCGGCCACCGGCAAGACCGAGCCGGTGCACACGCTGAACGGTTCGGGCGTGGCCGTGGGCCGCTGCCTGATCGCGGTGATGGAAAACTACCAGCAGGCCGACGGCAGCATTGACGTGCCGCTGGCCCTGCGCCCCTACCTTGGCGGTTTGGAGAGGATTGGCTGATGAGCAACCACCCGGACCTCAACGACCTGCAGTTCTACGCCATGGTGGTGGAACACGGCGGCTTCGCCGCGGCCGAGCGCGCACTGGGTATTCCCAAGAGCCGCCTGAGCCGCCGCATTGCCCAACTGGAAACCGAACTGGGCGTGCGCCTGCTGCAGCGAAGCACCCGCAAGTTCGCCGTCACCGACGTGGGCCAAAGCGTCTACCGCCACGCCCAGACCATGCTGGCCGAAGCCCAGGCCGCGCGCGAAGCGGTGGACCGCGTCAGCGCCACGCCGCGCGGCAGCATCAAGGTCAGCTGCCCGGTGTCGATCGCCCAGGAAGTGCTGGGCCCGATCCTGCCCGATTTCATGAAGCAGCACCCGCAGGTGCGCCTGCAGCTGCACGTCAGCAACCGCCGGGTGGACGTGATCCAGGAAGGCTTCGACGTGGCCATCCGCGTGCGCAGCCAGCTGACCGACGACGGCGAAATGGTGGCCCGCAGCTTTGGCCAGCTGCGCGAACTGCTGGTGGCCAGCCCGAAGTACCTGGACCGCGTGGGCCGGCCCATCCTGCCGGGCGACCTGGCCCACCACACCACCCTGAGCATGAGCGAAGACGACAGCCGCCAGCGCTGGACCCTGCACGGCCCCGAAGGCCAGGTGCAGAAGGTGGACCTGCAGCCCACCCTGATGGCGCACGACTTCCCGCTGCTGATGGCCGCCGCCGTGGAAGGCCTGGGCGTGGTGCTGCTGCCCGAGCTGACCTGCGCCGAAGCGATACGCAAAGGCGAACTGGAAGTGGTGCTGCCGGCCTGGAGCCTGCCCCAGGGCATCTGCCACGCCATCTACCCCAGCCGCCGCGGCCTGCTGCCGGCGGTGCGGGTGTTCATCGATTTCCTGGCCTCCCGCCTGCCCACCCTGATCGAAGACAGCCGCCTGAAGTGCGGCACCAAGGGCGGCGTGCCCTGCGGCCCAACCGACGCGCCCTGAGGCGCTAGAATTGTCCCCGCCCGCCGCGAAGGCGGGCAGGGTGCCCGCACAGAAAATCCGGAGAGATGGCCGAGTGGTTTAAGGCAGCGGTCTTGAAAACCGCCGAAGGGTTATACCTTCCGTGGGTTCGAATCCCACTCTCTCCGCCAAATTCCTGGCCTTATGGCGTCGATCTGTCTAATGAAAGATGGTCGATTCATTACCCCGCGTTACGGGTACCCATAGGTGCTGTGGTCTCGAGTCGACGTCCCCCGGTCCTGAGCAGCGATTCGATTTGGGCCCGGTTTCGCCTGGGCGGCCGATGGAGCGTGGAGATGCGGTTTTCCGAAGAAAAGATCGTCGGCTTTCTGCATTAGTGCGGCACCGGAACCTGCCGCGCTGAGCTATCGGGCTGCAGCAGGGGCCGACTACGCCAGCCAGAACGACGTGACGCTGACCATCACGTTGGTGACGATGCAGGCCAGCACCGAGCGCGTCCGAAGGTACAGGCCGGCGCAGGTGGCGCCCAGCAGCAGATAGCCCACTGCACTCGCGGCGTCTGCAGGCAGGCTGGCGGCCGCGTAAAGCACCGAAGACGCAGCAGCGGCGCCGGTGCTGCCGATGCCGCGTTCGGCAAGCGGGATCATCCAGCCGCGGAACGCCATCTCTTCCATCACGGGCACCGCGAACATCAGGGTGAACGCCAGGGAATAGCCCACGTCGGCGACCGACAAGGCGCCGGCTGGGTTGGCTGCAGGCACGCCCAGCCAGTAACCCAGCATCACCGCCAGCGACACGCCGGCACCTGCGCCGACACCCCACGTAAGTTCGCTGGCCAACTTCGCGCCGCTGCGCGGCAGGGTTCCTAGCTGCAGCCGTCCCGCCAGCGCGACGTAAAGAAAAAGCACCATGCCCAGGGGCAGGATCGAGGCGGCCAGGATGGTGGAAGCGGCCCTCTGCGCCCCGCTCTGGCGGGCAGGGTCCGGCAGTTCGTTGATGATGAACAGGTTGGTCGTGCAGGGCTGCGCACCGGCTTGGGCGGCGATGAGCTCCAGGATGTCCCTTGCCGCCTGTCCCTCGAACTCACCCAGCGAGCCGAAGGAAAACTCGCGCGCGCCGGCGCCGCACTCGGCCGGCAGCGGGTGGATGTCGTCGGCGGCGCGGCTGCGGCCGTGCTTGAACCAGGGATTGGCCAAAACCCGGCTCTCCATTTCCTCCAGCTGCGCCGGGGAGCCTTCGGCCCAGACGATGGCGCGGTCGTTCGCCGCCAGCATCACTGCGCCAATGGTGAACAGGGTCAGCAAAGTCACGGCCGCGACGGGCAGCAGCAGCGATTGCAGCAGCGCTTTCGCACGGTCCCGGTTTGGCATGCTGGTGCGTCCCGTGGTTGTCCCTCGGGCGAGCATAGCGGTGGCGATGCCCCGGGAGCGCTCTGTCGCCGTTAGCGTTTCGGGTCAAAATTTGCGTTGTCGTGCGGTTCGCGCAGTTTCGCGCCTATGGTGGTTTCGCGCCCGCAGGAAGGGTTCATTTCTTACCTGCGTTTAGGAGGGCCGGGGCATCGCCCGGCGGCGGCATTCGATAGGTTGGAGCCTGCTGCCCTGGGGAGAGCGCAATGATCCGAGTGTTCCTGTTGGACGACCACGCGCTGGTGCGCACGGGCTACAGGCTCATCCTGGGCCAGGAAAAAGAGTTTGAAATCGTCGGCGAAGCGGGCAGCGGCGAAGACGGATTGCCCATGATCCGCCGGCTCAAGCCGCAGGTGGTCATCTGCGATCTGCACCTGCCGGGCATCAGCGGCCTGGACATCACCGAGCGCATCGTACGCAGCGACCTGGGCATCTATGTGCTCATCGTGTCCGTGCAGGAGGAAGGTCCGATGCCGCGCCGCCTTATCGAAGCAGGCGCCAGCGGCTACCTGGGCAAGGGCTGTGATGCGGCCGAGCTGGTGCGCGCGGTGCGTGAGGTCGCCCGCGGTCGCCGCTACCTGGCCAGCCATGTCGCCCAGCGCATGGCGCTGTCGCGGCTTTGCGGCGACGACTCGCCGTTCGACGCGCTGTCGCCGCGCGAGTTGGAGGTGGCGCGCATGCTGTGCCAGGGTCTGCGCATGGAAGAGATTGGCCGTCGCCTCAGCCTCAGCGGCAAGACCGTGGCCACGCACAAATATCGGCTGTACGACAAACTGGGCATCAAGGACACGGTGGCGCTGGCCCGGTTGGCGGGGCAGCACGGGGTGTCGGATCCGGCCTACGCGATCTGATCGCGGTCCCAGAACAGGCCAAGAAAAAGGGCGCCTTTCGGCGCCCTTTTCTTTAGTTCGGCTTGCCCGCCTGCGGCGGTTCAGCGTCATCTTCCAGCACCCAGTCGGGCGCCGCCGGCGGCGTGGGCGCCGGCTCCGGCTCGGCGGCCTTCGGTGCATCAAAGATCGCCGGCTGCGTTCGCAGGAACGGGTTCACCGGGGCGGCCACTGCCGGCGCAGGTTCGGCCGGGATCAGGCTGGCCTGCACGGGCGCGGCGGCCGGGGTGGCCAGGGCGAAGGGCGCGGGCGCCGGTTCGTCCTGGACGGCAGCGGCGGGCGTGGGTGCCGCGGCCACGGGGGCCACGACTTCCTGCACCACCGGCGCAGGTTCCGCCGCAACCACCGGCGCGGGGGCAGCGGCCGCCGGAGCGGCGGCCGCTTCCATTTCAACGGCCTGCACCGGCGCCACCGGCGCTGGCGCGGCCGGAGCCACCACAGCGCGGTCTTCGATCAGGCTCGACACGGGCATGGGTGCGACGTAGGCCGGGGCGGGCTTGGGCGCTTGAACCACCGGAGCCACTTCGGCCGCGGCGGGCACCGACATCGGCATTGGCGCGGCCATGGGTGCGGCCACCGGGGCCGGCGTGGCCATGGGCACCACCACGGGCGCGACCACCCGCACCGCGGCGGCCGCGACGGGCCCCCCCCCCCGGGCACGGGGGGGCGCCCGCCCCCGGGCGCCCGGCGCCCGGGCCCCGGCCGCGACAA
>NZ_JAIBFH010000057.1 GCF_019459675.1 Arenimonas sp. | reverse complement strand
GGGGGGCCCCCGGGGCCGATTCCCCGCACCCCCCGCGGGCCACCTCCCCGGGCGCCCGGCCCGCCGCCGCTTGGGGGCGGGGGCTCAGCCCAGGCGCGAAGCCTGGCAGGGGAAGCGATGCGCATCGTGAAGGCCGGGCTTGTCTATTTCGCGCTGGTGTTCGGCGCTGGCTTCGCATTGGCGTTCGTCCGAATCCCGTTCCTGGTGCCGGCCTTTGGCGTGCGCACCGCTGAGCTGATGGAACTGCCCGTCATGATCGCCGTCATTATCTGGGCGTCGCGTCGACTGGCCTTGCAGCATTCCGATCTTTCGCGCCGGGCCCGGCTGGGGGCGGGGCTTCTCGCTTTCGCATGCCTGGTCACTGCCGAGCTGGCAGTCGCCTGTTTCCTCGGCGCCCGTTCGCCGGGCGACTACATCGCGTCCCGCGACCCTGTTTCCGGCAGCGTGTACCTGGCGTCGCTGGTGTTGTTCGCGATGGCACCCGCGCTGTGGCACGGCCGCGAAGGGCCCAAGCCAGTGGTTCAAGCGGAACCTTAGGCGGAAGCGGCGGGCGACAGCTACAAGCGGGCCCCGACGGACTGAGGCCAATTGCGCCCCAAGCGCCTTGGGGGGATATTGGCGGCATCGCAAGCCGGTTCCAGCCGCATCGAAGTCCAGCGGCGGGCAGGGCGCCGCGCTTCAACGCATCGGGAGAACAATGATGAAGGCAAGCTGGAATGGAGCCGTGCTGGCTGAGTCCGACGACACGGTGGTGGTCGAGAACAATCACTACTTCCCGATCGAATCGATCAACCGGGAGTTCTTCGCGGCAAGCCCGCTCACGTCGCGCTGCGCCTGGAAGGGCACGGCCAGCTATTACTCGATAGAAGTAGACGGCAAGCGCAACGAAAATGCCGCCTGGTTTTACCCCGAGCCGCTTCAGGCCGCCGAGCAGATACGCGGGCGCGTGGCGTTCTGGAAGGGCGTTGTGGTCGCCTGATCGCGCCACCTGGCCAACCAACACGGAGCGATGCGCATGAGTGGGACCCTGGTCCGGAACGGGCTTGTCGCGGCAGGCATCATGAACATCAGCGGCGTGCTGGTGTTTTCGCGCGGCTTCACCAATACCGCCATCAACAGCGCAGACCCGGTGGTGATGTCGAACTTCGGGCTGCTGATGATCGTGGTTTGGGGGCTGGCCTACCTGGGCGCCGCCACCGTCACGTCCGGCATCAAGTGGCTGGCCGCTGCGTTTGCGCTGGAAAAGCTGGTTTATGTCGTGGCCTGGGTGTGGTGGCTGTCGGAAAACAGCCTGGCCCGGCTTTACGAGCAGGACCTGTTCGCCGGCATTTTCTACAGCATCTATGGCTTGAACGACCTGGTATTCATGGCGTTCTTTGTTTGGGTGTTTTTCCAGCGGCAGCCGCGTACGTAAGCATGGGCGGGTGCGGTGCGGGTGCAGTCCGGCCGAGGCCGGGCTTGGACAGGGCAACGGTGTGGCCGACGCAGCGGGGGTGTTCGATGGGTTCGGGTGAACGGATCTTCTCGGGTGTGTTTGGCGCGCTGCTGCTGGGGGTTGGGGTTTACGCCCTGCTGTTCGGGGTTGTGCCGGCCCTGTGGAAATACCTTGCCGGCGCGGTGCTGGTGGCACTGGGTGCCAATGCGGTGCTGGGGGCCTTCACCGGCAAGCGGCCCTGGATCTCCAGGATCGGCCCGCTGCCCTGAGCGCGGCCGCGGGAAGACCAGGCATCACATGCAACGGCGCGATCGCTCCCGGCGCTAGCGGGTCTGCCAGGGCAGGGCGTCCAGGTCCACGTTGCCACCGGAAAGGATCAGCCCCACGCGCTTTCCCGCGAAGTGCCCGGGGTAGCGCAGCACCGCCGCCAGCACGGTGGCGCAGGACGGTTCGATGATGACCTTCAGGCGCTCCCAGGCCAGCCGCATGGCCGCCAGGGTCTGATCGTCCGATACCAGCAGCACCTGCACGCGATGGGCCTGCATCAGCGCCAGGTTGATGGCGCCGAGGGTGCCACGCAGGCCATCGCAGACCGTGTCGGGCACGAGGTCGGTCACCCGGCGCTGCTGGCGCAGCGACTCGAAGGCATCGGCGGCGCCTTCGGGTTCGGCGCCGAACACGGCGATGCCGCCGCCGTAGCCGCTGGCCGCCAGCGCGGTGCCGCAGACCAGGCCGCCGCCGCCAACGGGCGTCATCAGGATGTCCAGCCGGCCGGCCTCGGCCATCAGCTCCAGCGCCGCCGTGCCCTGGCCGGCGATGACCTGCGGGTTGATGAACGGGTGCACCAGGCTGGCGCCCGTCTGCCGCTGCACCTGCGCCGCCATGGCTTCGCGCGCGGCCATGGTGGGCGCGCAGCGGTGCAGCACGGCACCGTAGGCTTCGATGGAGGCCAGCTTGCTGGCCACGGCGCCCGCGGGCCCCCCCCCCGGCGCGGGGATTGCGCGGCCCCCCCCCCCCCCCCCCCGCCCGGGGCCGGGGGGGGGCGGGGAATTGGTGGCCACCCCCCCCCCCGCCCCCCCCCGGGCCCGCGCCCCC
>NZ_JAIBFH010000056.1 GCF_019459675.1 Arenimonas sp. | reverse complement strand
GGGCTCTGCCCCCCGACACACTTCGCCGCGCCGGGGGGGCCGCCGCCACGGGGCTGGGCCAGGCCGTGGCCAGCCTGATGGCCGAACTGGGCATGGGAGGCGGCATCTTCAGCGTGCAGCTGGACCCCATGGACTCACCGCGCCCCACGCCCCAGGGCGCCGAGCGCTGCGAGTTCCTGGTCTCGGCCAACCCCGGCCAGCCGCCGCGCGCGCTGCGCAAGGTGGCCTCGGGCGGCGAACTGGCCCGCATCAGCCTGGCCATCGAAGTGGCCGCGCTGGGCCTGGACGCCGTGCCCACCATGGTGTTTGACGAAGTGGACACCGGCATCGGCGGCGCCGTGGCCGAAGTGGTGGGCCAGAAGCTGCGTGCCCTGGGCGCCGAGCGCCAGGTGCTGTGCGTCACCCACCTGCCCCAGGTGGCGGCGCAGGGCCATCACCATTTCCAGGTCAGCAAGGCCGTGGCCGGCGACACCACCCACAGCGCCGTGCTGCCGCTGGACGACAAGGCCCGCATCGAAGAGCTCGCCCGCATGTTGGGCGGCGTGGAAATCACCAAGGAAGTCCGCGCCAACGCCCGCCAGATGCTGACCCGCGCCCAGTCGGCGTAAGCAAGAACGGGGTTATTTTTTCTTTTTGGCGCGGACGTAGAGTACGAGCGAGTGTTCTTCGATGACGTAGCCGTGCTTGGCCGCGATCTCGTTCTGCAGGCGCTCGATCTCGGGGCTGGTGAACTCGATCACCTTGCCCGTCTCGATGTCCACCATGTGGTCGTGGTGCTGGCCGCGGTCGAGTTCATAGACCGCCTGGCCGCCCTCGAAATTGTGCTTGAGCACCAGGCCCGCAGACTCGAACTGGGTGAGCACGCGGTAAACCGTGGCCAGGCCGATGTCGTCGCCGTTGTCGAGCAACTGGCGGTAGATGTCCTCGGCGGTCAGGTGCCGCGGGCTGGAAGATTCCAGCACGTCGAGGATGCGGATCCGGGGGTGGGTTACCTTGAGTCCCGCCTTGCGCAGGTCCGGCGATTCCATGCTGTCTCCTGAATAACGTGGCTCTGGCGTAGCGCTGCGGCCGGCTGGCGGCCGCGGGCCATAGTGTATCATCGGGCGGTCACCGTTCTGGATCAGCACGCAATGCGCAAGGCCCTGACCCTTCTCCTCGCTACCGTCCTCGTGGCCGGCTGCGGAATCGTTTATCGGCAGCCTGTTTTCCAGGGCAACCTGCTGGAATCCAAGAACGTCGAACAGCTCAAGACCGGCCTGACCCGCCAACAGGTGTTCAGCCTGCTGGGCTCGCCGCCGGTGGCCGATCCGTTCCACCAGTCGCGCTGGGATTACGTGGCCACCGAACGTCGCCGTGTTGGCGACACCGAAGTGAAGAACCTGACCCTGTGGTTCGAAGGCGACAGCCTGGCGCGCTGGGACGGCGAGTATTTCCCCGAGGCCGACAAGGCCCTTTCGGTGGAAATGCGCCGGTTCGGCAACCTGGCCCGCGACAAGGACAAGCCGCGCCAGCCGCGGCCCAGCAGCGGCGGCTAACGCTTCGCTGCATCCCGGGCGCGCTGCCGGCGCGCCTGCTTCGGGTCGGCCAGCAGGGGCCTGAGGATTTCCACCCGGTCGCGATCGTGCAGCCGGGTTTCCAGAGTCGCCGTGCGGCCATACACCGCCAGTCTCGCTGGATCCACGGCGCCCTGCGGCAGCACTCCCGCCAGATCGGCCAGGGCGAGCGCATCGGCTACCCGCGCACCCTCCGGAAGCACCACTTCCACGGTCCAGCAGCGCTCGGGCAGCGCGTACACCACCTGCACCCGCAGTTCGCGCCCGGCCATGGTCAGGGCTGGTCCGCCTCGCGGCAGAAGTCGTCCACCATGCGGTCGGTCAAGCCCTGGAAGCCAATGGCGAAGGCCGAGCCCATCAGCTTGCTGGCCACGTCGAACTCCAGCGTCAGGCTGACTTTGCAGGCGTCTTCGGCCAGGGTGTGGAAATCCCAGCGGCCCGTGAGCTGGCGGAACGGCCCTTCCACCAGCGCCAGGCTGATGCGGGTGGGTGCTTCGAGCGTGTTGCGAGTGGTAAAGCTGGTGCGCAGGCCAGCGATACGCAGGTCCAGCCGGGCCAGCATGTGGGTGTCGGACTGCTCGAGCACCTGGGAGCCGTCGCACCAGGCAAAACGGACCGGGTAGGCGGCCACGTCGTTGACCAGGGTGTACATGCGCAGGGCTGAATGCCTGACCAGCGCGTGGCGGTGGATGCTCGTCATCGGGCCTCTGTCAATGCGCCCTCCCCCAGCCGGCCCGCGATGGGCGACAATGACCGCCAAGGAAGGAAAATGTCGAAGAACAACACCACCAAGAATACCGGAACCGGCAAGGACAAGGCATCGGCGCAAAAGACGATCGCCCTGAACCGCAGCGCGCGCCACGATTTCCACCTCGAGGACCGCTACGAGGCGGGCATCGCCCTGCAGGGCTGGGAGCTCAAGTCCATCCGCGCGGGCCGCATGAACATGGGCGACGCCTACGCGCTGGTGAAAAACGGCGAAATCTTCCTGTTCGGCTCGCAGATCACCCCGCTCAGCCAGGCGTCCACCCACGTGGTGGCCGACGACCGCCGCACCCGCAAGCTGCTGATGCACCGGCACGAGATCGACAAGCTGGTGGGCTACGTGGACCGCGAGGGCTACACGCTCATTCCCACGGCCGTGTACTGGAAAGGAAACAAGGTGAAGCTTGAACTGGCCCTGGCCAAGGGCAAGCAGGCCCATGACAAGCGCCAGGCCAGCAAGGACCGCGACTGGCAGCGCGACAAGCAGCGCGTGATGCGGAAACACAACAAAGATGCCTGAACGGATCCCACGGGGCGGCTTGTAGCCTCCCCGCCCCGGCCCCATACTTACGCCATCAGTTCATCGATGCTTCTCCAACGTTTCCGGGGGTGTCCTGGCTTCGACGGGGGTTGCAAAGTCGACTGGTGCATGCCGAGGGGGTAGCTTTCCTCGTTAATCCAGCTGCAAAACTTAGTTGCCAACGACGACAACTACGCTCTCGCCGCTTAAGGCGTAAGCCCCGAACCCACTTGTGCCCGTGCTCGTGGATGTAGGGTCATTATCACGGAACAGCTGCCGGCGGCGACCCGCCAACCAGCAGTGAACTTAGCGGGTGTGGACGACGGTGTGCCTCGCACGTTGTGTTGCCGTCGTACGAGAACTAACAACGAGCTAAGCATGTAGTACCGGAGATAGAGTGCTCTCGGACGGGGGTTCAACTCCCCCCACCTCCACCATTTCAAGCTCCAACGTAGTCCGATAAAGGCCGGAATCTCCTGATAAAACAGGGATTTCGGCCTTTTTCTTGTGCGATGCCATGCGATGCGGTCCATTGACATGCCCCCAAGACTGGGGCCTTATCTGGGGGCATAGGGGTGCCCGGGTGGTCCGGTGCCCCCATATGGAGCCAGCGAGCATGCCCCTGACCGATGTGGCGATCCGCAACGCAAAGCCAACTGACAAGCCGCGGCGGGTCACCGATGGTGACGGCATGTACCTGGAAATCACACCCGCAGGCGGCAAGCTCTGGCGCTTTAAGTACCGCTTCGCCCGGAAGGAAAAGCGCTTGGCGCTGGGCGCCTACCCCGCCACCGGCTTGAAGGAGGCCCGGGAGAAGCGCGACGCTGCCCGCAAGCTGCTCGCCGCCGGCATCGACCCCGGTGAGCATCGCAAGGCCGAGCGGGCGGCCGGGGAGGAGCGCGCGGCCAACAGCTTCGAGATCGTCGCCCGCGAGTGGTTCGCAAAGCAGTCCAAGTCCTGGGCGGAATCCCACAGCAGCAAGATTCTCCTACGGCTCGAGAACTACCTTTTCCCGTGGCTGGGGAAGCGCCCCATAGCCGACATCGCCGCGAAAGAACTGCTGACCGTCATTCGCCGCATCGAGGACCGCGGAGCCATCGAGTCCGCCCACCGGACACTGCAGAACTGTGGACAGGTTTTCCGCTACGCCATCGCAACCGGCCGGGCCGAGCGGAACCCGGCCTCGGACCTGAGAGGGTCGCTTGCACCGGCCAAGTCCACCCACAGGGCAGCGATTACCGACCCCGGCGCCATCGGTCAGTTGCTTCGTGCAAGCCACGACTATCGGGGCTCCCTGGTCACGCGCTGCGCGTTGCGACTGGCGCCACTCCTGTTCGTCCGTCCGGGAGAACTGCGGGCAATGGAGTGGGCGGAGCTGGACCTTGATGCTGGCGAGTGGAATATCCCAGCAGATCGCATGAAAACCCGCCAACCGCACCTGGTCCCGCTGGCGGCACAAGCGGTCGAGGTGCTTCGGGAACTGCAGCCCCTGACCGGGCGCGGGCGCTACGTCTTTCCCAGCCCGCGGAGTCCGAAACGCCCGATGAGCAACAACGCAGTGCTGTCGGCACTACGCCGCATGGGCTTCGCGAAGGAAGAAATGAGCGGACACGGTTTCCGCGCCATGGCCAGGACGGTGCTGGATGAAGTCCTGCACGTCCGGCCGGACTACATCGAGCACCAGCTCGCCCACGCCGTTCGCGACGCCAACGGTCGCGCCTACAACCGCACGACGCACCTGCCCGAGCGGCGAAAGATGATGCAGCAGTGGGCGGACTACTTAGACATTCTCCGCGTTGGAGGAAATGTGCTTTCGTTCGACAAGAAGCTCGCAGGTTGACCCATGGCCAAGGACAAACGAATTTCCAGACCGGACGATCTCGAAGTCGTCGTCGATATCATGCGTCGCGCAGTCCTTCGGACTCCCGTTAATCCCAATCTCCAAGCCACGATGGCTGCCTACCTTCGCGAGACGGTCGACAGCAGTTCGATCTACGAAATTGCGGCAGTGCAGATGATCGACGCCAAAGAGTTCAGATCGGCTCTCCTGGTGCTGACCACGATTGCGGCTGAGAACGAAACGGCGCTGCGGGAATGGTCCAAAATTCACAAGCGATTGGCTGAGCTGCTCAAGGACGAACTGCGAGAAAGAACCGGGGAGCTGACCGGGCTGCTCCGAAGCGCCAGTGATCGTGGAAGGAAGGCGATCAACGCCCGCCACGACAAGCCGGGGGGCTATCGAGATGCCCGGCGCAAGGTTCTAGAGTCTTGGGCGAGCGGAAAATTCAAGACAAAGACCGCATGTGCCATGGCCGCACAGCAGAAATTTGGCATCTCCCACTCCGCCGCGCTCAAGGCCCTCCGCACACCGCGCACCAAATGAGCCGCTACGCCGTAGAAGCGCGCCCTTACGTCGTGGGAGAACTCAGGAACCAACGGAGGCAGCAAAGCTAGACACTCCCCATCGCATGGAGTTGTCCAGCAATGCACCGGCTTCCAGAAATAGGTTATCTCCGCCTCCGCGACATCATCGGCCGCCCTGCTGCCGGTGACGATCCCGGGATCCCCGCTCTCGTCCCAGTCTCCGCGTCTACCTGGTGGGCCGGAGTCCGCTCAGGGCGCTACCCGCAGCCCACGCGAGCCCTGGGGCTCCGCATCACGGCCTGGCGCGTCGAGGACATCCGCCAGATGCTTGTCGCGGCCGCGCCAACCTCAAATGAGGTCGGCCATGGTCACCACTAAGGTCCCGCATTCGAGCGGCGGCGGTCTCAGGGCCCGGAAAGCCCCCCCGCCTGGCAAGAGACAGCGTCGCCAAGACGCCTCGCTTGGCTGGACAACGCTCCCGACGAACTGGCGTGAACGGCTTCCCCTGCCACGTGACTACTTCCCTGCCCATTTGGAGCTCGTCGGCACTGAGCCTGAAACGGGCTGGGCCCGAGCCCATTGCCCCTTTCACACTGGCGGCCCAGCCGCGCTCTCGGTTCACCTGGATGGCTTGCGAGGCGGATGGCGGTGTCACGGCGGTTGTGGCGCGGGCGACCTGATCAGCTTCCACATGAAGCTCAGATCTCTAGGGTTCCGGAATGCTGTGGCTGACCTGCTCCGGTGGCGGTCTTGAACGGTCTCGAGTGTGGAACACGGGACGGGCTGTTCCGCGCCCCCAACGGAGTCCAACTGACCGTCCCGGGTGGATACCCGACCCACGAAACAGCTCCGCTCGTCCAAGCCAACCCAGGCCTACTCGCCGAAGCCCGTAGAGCTGCAGCTCTGGCCGGTCACGACGTGGGATTTGCCGCCCAGCGCGCTGCAGCAGCGGCTCCGCCCATGGAAGGCGATCAACTTCTGACGGAAACCTCAGACTACATCGGCAGGTTTGTCGCGTACCCCACCCCACACGCTCAAGTGGCTCACGTCCTCTGGATTGCGCACGCCCACCTGATGGACGCCTGGGACAGCACGCCGCGCATTGCCTTCCTATCGCCAGAGCCGGGAAGCGGCAAGTCCCGGTGCCTCGAGGTCATGGAGCCGCTGGTGCCCCGCGCCGTTGAGGCGGTCAACGTCACGCCCGCCTATCTGTTCCGAAAGGTCAATGCGGAGGAAGGCCGCCCGACCATCTTGTACGACGAGATCGATACGGTGTTCGGTCCAAAGGCAAAGGACAACGAGGAGATCCGAGGGTTGCTCAATGCCGGGCACCGAAAGCATGCGGTCGCCGGGCGCTGCGTTGTCAGGGGCAAGGAGGTGTTCACGGAGGAAATCCCGGCCTACTGCGCCGTAGCGCTTGCTGGCTTGGGCGGGTTGCCAGACACCATTCTGACCCGCAGTGTGGTGATTCGAATGCGGCGTAGGGCCCCCAATGAGCACGTCGAGCCGTATAGGCGTCGGATCAACGGGCCCGAGGCGGAACAGATAGCCGTCAGGCTGGCCGAATGGATGGGTGGCTTGGAATTAGCCGGCGTCTGGCCCGTCATGCCAGACGGCATCCAGGACCGCGACGCGGACGTCTGGGAGCCGCTCCTTGCTGTGGCCGATGCAGCGGGAGGCAACTGGCCGGATCGTGCGCGCGCAGCGGCGATTGCGCTTGTTGCGGAGTCCAAGCAGAGCACTCCCAGCCTAGGCATCAACCTACTTAGAGACATGCGGGAGGTATTTGGGTCGCGAGACACGATGCCTAGCGAAGAGATCTTGGCTGCCCTGACCGTACTCATTGACTCACCCTGGGGGGACCTTCGCGGCAAGCCCCTGGATGCGCGCGGACTGGGCAACCACCTCCGGCCTTACGGCATCGGGCCGGCGGCCATCCGGGTTGGGAACAGGACTCTCCGCGGCTACAAACGCGCCGATCTACATGACGCGTGGTGCCGCTACCTGGCGGAGCCGCCCCAAGGAAGCGCAACAAGCGCAACAGCCGATACAAGGAGCACCAATGTTGAGCGTATTGCGCCTGTTGCGGATTCCGGGAGCCGCGACCAAGCCTTGGAGGCCGATCAGTGAATCTCCCCCTGGCCAAACTGCTGATTCTCTCTATAGGCCAGCTACACACCATCACAAACTTCACTGCAAACGAGGGCTTACCATGACTAAGGCAAATGGCGAGCGCCTTAAAGCCTACAAAGGACGGATGAGCGCCGCCGGCTTTCGGCGTTTGTCCTGCTGGCTACATCCTGACTTACTCGACGAGTTGGAACGGGAGAGAAGACCAGGCGAGTGCCGCGGCAGAACCCTGGAACGCCTGCTTCTCGGCCAAGCGCGCGCTCGCCCGTCCTATTGGAGCGCCCACGACAAGAGAACGAACTAGCGCGGCTAAGGCCGCAGTACGCGCGCACGCGAGTGTGGACATCCTGGCCCGCATCGCGGGCGCACGAGGGAGGAAACGCCGAACGCATCGCGCAGGCGCGCGAGGGCGGAAATTAGGGAAACATCGTCAGGAGACATGACCCAGATAGCAACTAGGTACTTTCGTGTAGTGCATGGAACAGGCTCCAACCACCGGCCCCAGCCATGAGGAAAGCCCAGAAGGACCTAGAACAGAGCGGCTTATGAACGCGGCTTCTTTGCCGGTTTTTTCGCGGCCGGGCGCTTTGCAGCACTCTTTCGAACAATGAAACTCGTCACAGCGCTCTTGGTTTTTATTACCCGCGGAGCATGCCTTGCACAGTAGTTGCTACCTCTACGCGCGCGAGTCTTACACTCAGGTTCGTGGCAACTAGCCATCGATGATCTCCAAGACTAATACCGTCAAAGCGATGATTGGGGGAAACGCGAGAGCAGCGAAGAGCGTGATCTGTGCCCAATAGAGCCACGCAGCCTTCCTGTTGCAGGCTGACGCAAGGCTGATGTTGGCAGCTACCCAAGTAGGCAATACGTCGCCCTTAATTCCTTCAAGCCGATCAGCTATCACCTTGGTGGGCGACCCCGCACCAGGCTGTGGAGCGTCACGCTCCCTCTTGACCTTCACAATCTCTTCGAACAATTCCGCGCTACCGAACGGTATGCCCGTTCTTGCGACAAACGTGGCCAAAAGCGCCAACACAACTGTGGCGGTCAAAAGAACTAACATCACACAAAAAAGGAGCGCCTCGACCCAACCCAGTGAAAACTGGGAATTTCGCAGGAAGACCAATGCAGCCGCAGCCAAGGCTGCCGCGATTGCGCCGGCGCCTTGGGATTTAGCGTCTATGGCGCGGTAGTCGGCACCCAGTTCGTCTCGCTCTTGCTTCGCGCGATCAAGCGCAAAATCATATAGGTGCTCAAAACTCATTATTCCCCTCTCTAGTAGTTGGCAAAGTTCTCCGCCAGCGCAACCTGCTCTGAGCCGAGACCGGCCGCCAAATTGACGACTTTCTCATGCACCAAGTTATGCACGTCGAAAGTAGGTCTTTAGGGCCAGCATTGCCTTAGACGCCCATGCCGCATTCACCAGGCACCGACCCCAGGGACCTGTGTCAAAGGTTCGGACAAAACTAGAAGCGCTAGCGCACATACAGCCCCTTTTCGTCGCGGGTGAGGCCAGAAATACGGCACGCATCGCGCTCGCGCGCGAGGGCCAAAACCGCGACGCATCGGGACCGAGAACAACGGCGGATGCAAAACCTCTCTTGGCCCAGCCATTGACGCCCTATCTCCACGTCGCGCCAAGCGAATCCGGGAAGTGGCACAAAGAGCCTAATGCGCGTATCGCACTGGCGAAACCCGGGGCCACCGAATGCTTCGCTATGTCTCGACGCAATCCGTACTCTTGAGCTCCGCCAAACTCTCCATACCAGCGGGTACTCCAGCTGTCTGAACTGGCGTCCCGATCTTTTCGGCAGCCGCAAGTGCCTTGTTGAGGCCAAGCAAGTGCACAAGAATGCTTTCTGTCTTTTTGATTCCGTAGCACTCACTAACAGCATTATCCAGCTTGGTCTGCAATACCTTTAGGGGGTTAGCGCCAGGCATCTCAAGATTCCGGTACATATCTCGGAAAGAAAGCCTGTACTGGTCTCTCAGCTCACGTCGGCCTGCCCTTAGCGCTCTAGCTGCAGCTGCCACCTTTCTTACGCTGACAGTGCTCGGTTTCTGCGGCCAAGGAAAACTGTCAAAGACAGTATTCGACGTGTATCTCGGATCAGACTTCATGGTCGAGCAGCGCTCACTAAACCACAGCCAATGCTGTCCAGATTGAAGAATGCCGAATGTGTAATCATCATCATGTGCAAAAACAGTCAATGCGGCATTCGGGCTTATCTTCGACGATATGAACTCAAATATTGGTCGCTTCGTAACTGCGCCGCATACGATGTACCGGCCGAGCTTTGAAATCTCTCTCATCATCTGATCGCGCTGATAGGACATGCGCCACCAGTGATTGAGGAAGTTCCTGTGATGCCAGTTGACCTTGGCTCTCGCGTTACCCTCAAGGACATCCTTGTTCCTTTCGGCTTCTTCCTTTGCCGCTTTTAACCTAGCGGGAAGAACCAAGGACTCAACCCGTCCAAATGCTTCCTTGTACGTTCCGGCTTCCACGCTCTCCATTCCACTAAAGTCGATAACAAATCGCGAAGGGCCACCGAGCAGTGACCCAACCAAGTCATCGGCAGTGAGGAAAGGTTTAAGTACTGCGTTGTACTTGGCATCCTTCGCGATGAGTGATGTCGCGATAGCCGTCTCCATCAAGAAACCTTCGTGTCCGTGCGTCTGCCCCTGGAAACATTTTCCTCGATCCGCATTCGCCACGATGCTTTCCGCACTCGTAACGTCAAAGGCGAATGACAATGACGATGGAATTGAGTCGAGGTCCGCATGGCGCCAACCATCGTCGATATCGTTTCCTTCCTGAATATAGAGTCGCTTCTTGCCAGGAACGGCGCTTTTGATCCAATTCACAACTGATACATGCACCACCGCAGTGCCAGGCCAAATCATGCTCGAAATCGCCTCGGTAATCTGACCGCCATTAGCCACAATATAGTCGAGGCCTCCCATGCGACTGTAATTCTGACGAATAGTATTCGTGCCAACCAACCCAGCCCTTTCGCCAGGCTTAAGATGATCGTGGGCCTTGCGCACCCAATAGACGCAGTAGTCCGCGCGACCATCGATTTCTGGGAAGTGCTCGCGAAGTCGGGATGTGTAGGCTGGTCCAAGCTCCTGTTGGATCTTGTTTTTCGACTGAAAAGGAGGATTCCCGACAATTGCGTTTGATGTCGGCCATTCAAGAAAGAGAGCGTCACCCAACAGGAAGTTCGCGTCGAGGTTGTCGAGCGGCAGCGCCGCGTCACCCGCGAGATCAAGCTCATGACTGCCCTTGCCTCCGATGCCTTCGTCATGCAGCAACGACACAGCCTCGTCGTGCGCAAGCTTCTTAGCGAGCATCAATGTTACTTTTGCTAGCTCAACAGCAAACGCATCATTGTCAATGCCGAAGAAGTTCTTCGGCGAAACAACTGTAAGAACTTTGAACTGCTTCTGGAACTCCTTCTCGCTCACTTTCTCCTTTAGCCTCGACATAAGTCGTATATCGAGTCGGACCATCTCCCTATAAGCAACGTATAGGAAGTTTCCGCTACCGCAGGAAGGGTCCAGCACTTTGAATGTCGCGATGCGCGCCCTTATGCTCACCAGGTCCTTCAAAGAAGTTGCCGCGTCAATTTCCTCGCGCCAAGGGCGCTCGATTGAAGGACCGACAATCCTTTGGATATCCGCTTCGGAGGTGAAGTGGCGCCCGTGTTTGTGCTGGACTGCGGCGTCCATGCTTTGCTGGAAAAGTGTTCCGAAGATAACCGGGTCAATCTTCGACCAATTCTTGCTCGCAATACCGTCCTTGCCACCAATTACATTCAAGTCTTCATTCGTGAGAACTGGGACGTCGACCTTAGAAAAAAGGCCACCATTGAAGTAGGGAACATTTGCGTACCGACCCGCCTTCGCCGGCACAGGGTTATTCATTTGACGGAACAGGCCGTCGAACAGGTCAAAGGCCGACTGCTTGTGATCTAGGCAATCTTTCACAATGCGGCTGACGGTGCCGAGCGGCAGCAGATCAATGTCTTCGGCAAACATTGCCACGACCAATTGCAGCACGAAGCGCTGCGCAGCTTCGCGCTCAACCTTATTTTTTCCTGTTCTCTGCGTAAGACTACGAAAGAGCTCAGCCGTTTGTTCCGCCGCTCCTCGAGACACAACTTCTCGGTTGTTTAGGAAGAGTGGATCCTTGTCCTCCGGAAACATAAAATTGAGAGCGGTGTATCGGTGCGGTAGTTCTTCGATGGATACGCGATCCACAGGCTCGTGCAGCTGCTTATCGAAATCATAGATCCAGAACTCATCGAAATTGCAGAGAACCACAAATCTGGGCCGGGCCGGAACGGCATTCATCCAGTAGGTGAATGCTTGTGCGTAGTGGAGATGCAGCTTTTCTCCCCGACGCTTCATTTCAAATAGAACTCGAGGTTTCCAGACGAGGTCCGCGAAGCTCGTTCCTTTTGAAGAGTTCTTCTTGATTCGAAACTCTAGAGTCGCCCCCGCCTCTTTGTAGCCTGCATGGCCGAACGCAATGAACAAGCGATCGCAGAAAACCTGCGCTTCGCCTTTTTCGTCGCCGTCCAGGAGGCTTACGTAGGAAACAAAATCGGTAATTTTCTGGACTGTGTCAGACAAATGATTCTCCGATTGAAAGTGAAGCGCGACGAACCCGACAACATTGGTGATTTGTCAATTTTGCCTAGAGTACGTGCGGAACCCACATCGATCCATAGCGCATAGCTAAATCCCGGGGCTTCGATGCGCTCTCAGAATATCCGCTGCCGCACAGTAGCAGTAGTAGAACCCGATTGAGCAAAACATGATCAATAGGATCAAGCTGAGGCCAAGCTTTCTCCAAGCCCACTCCAACTCAGATTGCGCTCCGTCACCAGCAATCCGATTGATGGACGGATCACTTTGAATGAACTCGACGTCTACGAACTCAGGCAGCGTGCCCGTGGGTTTGCGCGTAATACTCTGAAACATTTTTTCTCCGACACGGAACCGATACACGCCTATGTCGGAAAAAATGACACGTCCGCGCGAGTCCTCCTGTTCGTCCTCTATGGTCCGAACCAACTCTCCGACGATCGTGCTTTTCTCGCGAACAAGTAAAAGGTCGTTCAAAATATCGCCCGTGCTCCATTCCCAGAACATGAATCCGGCTAATAGGAGCGCTATGCCGATGAAAAACGACTTCAATGGGTCAGAACGCGTTTGCTCAGACATCGTGATATCTCTTTAGACCTAATATCTAGAGTTGAGACGCCATGGAAGGACAGAATTGAATGACATAGAAGCGCCGGCCCTCAGTGGTAGTGACCGTTGGCCTGCAAAATTTCGGTAATGCACTCCCCGCTGCAAACTGGACAATATCCGGAAAGGAATACTTCTCCGTTGATCTCATACTCTTGCGGGCTCAACATTTTGAACCCTTCAATTTCGCACCAGTCGCAGTAACTGAATCTCAGTAATAGCTGCTGCTCGTCACGCGGACGGGCGAGAAAGTCTCGTTCGATGCGTATTGCGTCCATACATTCCTACCCTCACTATTTTGCGTCCCACCATAGACAACGCTGCGAGTTTTCGCCTTGGGTCAGGACGCACCGAACGCCACTGCTTTTGGGCAAAAGATGAGCCTAGCGCAAACACTTTCGCGGCGGAGATCCCCGTCGGATCATCCGTACAACGGTAAAGTTTGAGCGAGCTTCCCCACGGCGTACCCCCATCGCTCCGCATTCGTAATGATTGGATCGTGCAGGGACCAGGGCTTTACCGGCTTTGGGTCCGGATCCATGACCCCGTCAATGATGGCTTCAACTTCGAGAGCTCTTTGGCGGTCTAGGTTGTAGAGCAACCTAGTCCAGATCAAGATAATCCACCGATTGTCTGCAGCTGACCAAGGCGTGGGCCGATAAACTTCCCATAGCCAATAAAGTGACCGCTCGACAGGAACTGGATAAATAGAATGGAACGCATCGCGGCCAAGCACTCGATCAATCAACCCTAGCTTTGGCTCGAATGTCGGCGCAATTAGTCCGCCCAGCCGCTTTGTTTCCAGTGCAGCGGCTGCAATGCAAGTTTGCTCAAGGCGATAGATAGGGTCACCGATATCTGGTGGCCGATAGTGATGCTGCAATCCCGCCGGAAGTCGATCCTTCACCGTTCCACCATTCCCCGCGGAAGCGGAGGCGCCCGCCCGTTCCCTTTGTGATGCTACGCCAACGTCGTGCGAGGACATGCACGTACAACAGTGTTCTCACGGGGGC
>NZ_JAIBFH010000047.1 GCF_019459675.1 Arenimonas sp. | reverse complement strand
GGGGGGCGCGGGGGCGGGCGGGGGGGCGCGGCTGGGCCACTCCTGCGCGGGGGGTGGGGCGGGGCGGGGGGAACCGGGCTACGGGCCGGGGCCCGCGGGGGCGGCGCCGGACGCTTTGCCCGCGCCGCCTGGCCATCCCATCGCACAGGTTCCCGTGCTGCCCGATGCGCCCACCGAGCCGCTGCCGCTGCTGGACCAGAGTGATGCGTTTGCGCTGGCCGCCCTTTCCGAAGCGGTGGGCGGCGACCTGGGTCCGTGGCTGCGCCCGGAATTCCTGCTGCCGCGCTTCGTGGCCACCGTGGACGCACTGCCGCGCAAATCGCTGACCCAGCAGATCTACGTGGCCCGGCCCGTCGCCGGCCCGCTGGCGGTCGCTCAGGCCGATTCGCGGCTTTGGCTGGACGACGCCAACGCAGCGCGCTACGAGCCGGCGGTGCGCCTGTTCGAGGCGCTCGATTCAAGGCGCCTGGTGTCGGCATACGTGCGCTTTTATCCGCTGCTGCAGCAGGCCTATCGTGACCTGGGCGTGCCCGACCGGCAGTTCAACGACCGCCTGGTGGAGGTGATCGACCACCTGCTGGCCGCGCCGGAGTTCACCGGCCCGATTGAGCTGGTGCCGATCGACGGCACTCCGCGCCTGGCCTTCGCCGATCCGCGGCGCGAGTCCGCTTCGGTGGGCCACAAGGCCCTGTGGCGCCTGGGCCCCGACCGCGCCGCCCGCGTGAAGGCCAAGCTGGCCGGGCTGCGCGAACTGCTGGCGGGGCAGCGCCCGGTGGACTGAGACGGCCCGCGCCGGCCGCTTGCGCTAGGCTGTTGGCCTGACCTGGGCCGGGGAGCCAGCATGTCGCCGCTGCAATCGTTGGGTCGCCGGATCGCGGCCTTCCTGGCCAAGCCGCGCGAGCGCAACAGCCATATCCCGACCAGCCCGGTCGCCCAGTTCGCGGCCACGCTGCGCAAGGGCGACGTGGTGCTGGTGGAGGGCAGCAGCCGCTTCGCCAGCGCCATCAAGTACCTCACCCAGTCCACCTGGTCGCACGCCGCGCTCTACATCGGCGACACGCTGGGACCGCCGGCGCCCGGCGAAGAGCCCAGGCTGCTGGTGGACGTGGACGTGGTGGAGGGCGTGCGCACCATCCCGCTGAGCACCTTCGCCGGCCTGCACACGCGCATCTGCCGGCCGGTGGGGCTGGGCGAGGCCGAGGTGGAGGCGCTGGTGCAGTTCATGCTTTCGCGCAAGGGCATCACCTACGACCTCAAGAACATCTTCGACCTGGCGCGGTACTTCATCCGCACCCCGCCGGTGCCGGGTTCGATGAAGCGGCGGATGCTGTCGCTGGGCAGCGGCGAGCCGACCAAGGCGATCTGTTCGACCCTGCTGGCACAGGCGTTCGAGTCGATCCGCTATCCGATCCTGCCCGAGGTGGCGCTGGTGGACGCGGACTCGAAGGGGGCCCGGCGCGCGGCCCGCGAAATCCTCTTCATCCGCCACCACAGCCTTTACGCGCCGCGCGACTTCGACGTGTCGCCGTTCTTCCAGGTGGTGAAGCCACGGCTGGCCCAGGGCTTCGACTACCGCCAGCTGGAATGGCAGTCCCATCCGGCACCCGACGCCGACGCCAGCGGCTGAGCACGGCGACTCAGTCGGTGCGCGTGGCTTCTTCCGCCAGGCGCTGGTCCAGCCATTGGCTGCCGAACGCGGCGTAGTCGCGGCAGGACTGTGAGTCGAAGAAGGCCGGCTCGTCTGCACCGGCGTCGCGCGCCGCGGCCTTCTCGAACAGCCGGGGCGGGCCAGGGTGCGCGGACACCACCAGGTCGCAGTCCAGCGCGCCCATGCGCGCCAGCGTGGCGCGGAACTCGGCCGTGCGGGCCGCGTCGTCGCTGAAGCGGAAGCCGGGGGCCGACACCGCCGTAATGCTGTCGGCATACACCAGGTCGCGGCAGTCGCCCGCATCGCAGCTGCGCCAGGTCCACGTGCTGCCGCCGGGGGTATGGCCGGGTGTGGCGTGCATCGTCAGGGTGACCGTGCCCAGGGCGAGGGTGTCGCCATCGGCCAGCACGGTGACCTCGGCCACGGGCGGGAAGGCGTTGGCCTGCGGGCCGTAGCCGACCTGCGGGTCGTCATGCGGCGCGTTGCCCAGCTTCAGCGCCTGCGCGCCGCGGGCCGTGCTGGCCACCCGCGCCCCGCTCATGCGCTGCAGCGCCGCGATGCCGCCAGCGTGGTCGTAATGCGGGTGCGAATTGAGGATCCAGCGCACGTCCTCGAGCGCGAAGCCCAGGGAGCGCACGTTGGCCGCGATCAGGGGCGCCGACTGCGGCAGCGCGCCGTCGATCAGGACCAGGCCGTCGCCCGTGTCCACCAGCACCGCGCTGAGGCCTTCCGTTCCGACGTACCAGCTCCGGCCGTGCAGCAGGAACGGCGCGCGCGGCTTGTTCCAGCCCGGGCAGGCCTTGCATTCGATCGGGGTGAGGTCGGCGGGCGTGGCGGCCAGCACGGTGGCCAGCAGGGCAGAGGCGATCAGCATCGTGGAGGAGTCTCGCAGTTTGGGCGCGCCAGTGTTGCCCGTTTACCCCGGGCGCGTGAAGGCCCGGCTCCGACTTGACGCCATGCCGGCGCTGGCCGACTGTGGCGGCAAGGGCTGGCCGCAGGGGCGGCAAGCCCCGAACCGCGGACCCGATACGCGTGAAAGCATCCGACCGCCGCGCAGGCCCCGGCCTGCCTGACAGCCAAACCGCCGACTGGCGGTTGCGGCAGGTCGTGGGCGACACCTACCAATTGTCCAAGGTGGGTGGGTTTCTCTATCTGTTTGGCTGGGCGGTCATCGCCTGGCTGGGCGGGGTGATGGCGTTTGCCCCACGGGTGGCGCTGGCGATCTTCGCGGGTTTCCTGGTGCTGGCCTGGCTGCGGCTGTGGATGCGGCCGCCGGCCGAGGGCAACGCCGCGGCTTATCGGCGCTGGCTGCTGCATTTCGCGGTGGTGCTGCCGCTGGCTTCGGCGCTGTGGGCGGGCGTGCAGGCCTGGATCCTGCTGGAGGGGCGCTTTGACGGCGAAACGCGCATGGTGTCGCTGATCGCGACCATCGGCTACGCCACCGTGTTCGCCAACGTGTATTCCACCGTGCGCCACCTGGCCGCGGTGGGCGTCTGCGTCCTGTTCGTGCCGACCCTGGTCGTGCTGTGGAGCCAGCCGGAGGATCGGGCGCTGGCGCTGGCGGTGTCGTTCTACGGGCTGTACCTGGCCGGCGCACTGGTGCGCAGCCACGCCGAGTACAGCCGGCGCCTGCGGCTGGACCTGGAGCTGCGTGAACAGCGCGACCTGTACGAAAACCTCAGCCGCACCGACGCGCTGACCGGGGTCTTCAACCGCCGGCATTTCACCGCGCGCCTGGACCAGTTGGCCGAGCGCGCGCAGCAGGGCGGGCCCTCGTTCTGCCTGCTGATGCTGGACGTGGACCACTTCAAGCAGGTCAACGACCGCCATGGCCACGTGGCCGGCGACGCCTGCCTGAAGGCCCTGGCGGATCGCATGCAGCGTGCGTTCGATCCACAGCGGGCCCTGCTGGCGCGGCTGGGTGGCGAGGAGTTTGGCGTGCTGTTCGAGGGAACCGGGGCCGAAGCGCTCGCGGCCGGCGAGGCGCTTCGCCATGACCTGGTGCTGCGACCGCTGGACTGCGACGGCCAGCGCATCACCGTGACGGTCAGCATCGGCCTGGGGGAGTTCGACGCGCCGGTGCATGGCGACGGCGAGGGTCTTTACCGCGCCGTGGACATGGCGCTCTACGAAGCCAAGGGCCAGGGCCGCAACCGGGTGCTTGCCCTCCGGCCAGCCAACGCTTGACCGGCGCGGCGGGCTAAAATCGCCGCTTCCTTTCCGGCGAGCATGCCCTTGGCCCCGGCCGCAGACGACCCCGCCCTCGAAACCCTGTTCCTGCCGCTGGTTTCGGGGGCCGTTGCGTGGCCGCGTGACGGGGGCGGCACCCTGTTCCTGCGCGCGCGCGCCGGCGCCGCGCTGGATGCCGCGCGCGGCCAGGTCCTGGTCTGCGAGCAGAGCTTCAAGCCTTGGGCGGATGCGCTGGCGGCTTCAGGCCAGCGCGCGGTTGACGCCGAGGCGGGGCGCTTCGAACGCGTGCTGCTGCTGGCGCCGCGGCAGCGGATGGAGTCGCGTGCGCTGCTGGCGCGCGCCGTGGCCCAGGCTGCGCCCGGAGGGGTGGTGGTGGCCTGCGCCGCCAACAACGAAGGCGCGCGTTCGATGCAGGCCGACCTGGCCCAGCTGGCCGGACCGCTTCATTCCCTGTCCAAGCGGCACTGCCGCGTGTGCTGGACCGCGCCGCTGGACGCTGCGGTGGACCAGGCGCTGCTGGCCCAATGGCTGGCGCTGGACGCGCCGCGCCCGATTGAAGACGGGCGCTTCCTCAGCCGCCCCGGCCTGTTTGCATGGGACCGCATCGACGCCGCGTCGGCCCTGCTGGCCTCTTGCCTGCCGCCTGACCTGGCCGGTCGCTGCGCTGACCTCGGGGCCGGCTTTGGCTATCTTTCCAGCGAAGTGCTGGCCCGGTGCCCCGCGGTCACGGCGCTGGATCTGTACGAAGCCGAAGCCCGCGCCCTGGCGCTGGCGCGCCACAACCTCGCCGCCGCCCGCGTGCCGGTCGGCTTCCACTGGCATGACGTCACCACCGGCCTGCCGGAAACCTACGACGCCATCGTCAGCAATCCACCCTTCCACCAGGGTCGCGCCGACGATCCGGGCCTTGGCCTGGGCTTCATTGCCGCGGCGCAGGGCGCGCTGCGCCCGGGCGGGCGGCTTTGGCTGGTGGCCAACCGGCACCTGCCTTACGAGGCTGCGCTTTCCAAAGGGTTCGCGCGGGTTCACACCGTCCGAGAGGGCGCGGGCTTCAAGGTGATTGAAGCCATCAAGGAGTCGGGAAAATGAAGCTGGTGAAGCTGATCGCCAACCTTGGCTACGGCAGCCGCAAGCAGGTGACGCTGATGTTCCGCGAGGGCCGCATCACCGACGACGGGGGCGAAGTGCTTTACGCCGACGACGCCGTCGCACACGCCCGGGTTCGCGTGGACGGCGAGCCGCTGGATCCGCCCCAGGGCCTGCTGCTGATGCTGCACAAGCCCACCGGCTACACCTGTTCCACCAAGGACCCCGGCCGCGTGGTGTACGACCTGCTGCCGCCGCGCTACCGCCTGCGCGACCCCCTGCTGTCCACGGTGGGCCGCCTGGACCGCGACACCTCGGGCCTGCTGCTGATGACCGACGACGGCGCGCTGCTGCATCGGATCACGTCACCCAAGGCGCAGCTGCCCAAGGTGTATGAAGCCGTGCTGGGCTCGGACCTGCGCGGTGACGAGGCCGAAGTGTTCGGCAGCGGCACGCTGATGCTTGAATCGGAGAAAACCCCGTTGGCGCCCGCCCTCATCGAGCCCCTGGACGCGCGCCGTGCGCGCATCACGCTGGTGGAAGGACGCTACCACCAGATCCGGCGCATGTTCGCCGCCGTGGGCAACCACGTGCACAGCCTGCATCGCCACACGCTGGGCGGGCTTGGGCTGGACGGGCTGCCGGCAGGGGAGTGGCGGATGCTGGACGAGGCCGATCGTGCGCGGCTGTTCGGCGGCGACGTTAGCTGAAACCGGCGCCGGATCCCGGCGCACCCGTTTCAGTCGCGGAAATTGTCGAACTGCAGCGGTATTTCCAGGTCGGTCTTCTTCAGCAGGGCCATGGCGTCCTGCAGGTCGTCGCGCTTCTTGCCCGTGATGCGCAGCTTGTCGCCGTTGATCTGGGCCTCGACCTTGAGCTTGGCTTCCTTGAGGCTGGCAACGATCTTCTTGGCCAGCTTCTGTTCGATGCCCTGCTTGATGGTGACTTTCTGGCGTGCACCGGCAAGGTTCACTTCCGGCTCGGCGGCGTCCATGCAGCGCATGTCGATGCCGCGGGCCGCCAGCCGGCCGCGCAGGATGTCGAGCATCTGCTTGAGCTGGAAATCACTGGGCGCCTTCTGGGTGACCACGAAGCCGTCCAGCTCGAAGCTGGCGTCCTGGCCCTTGAAGTCGAAGCGGGTGGAAAGCTCGCGGTTGGCGGTGTCCACGGCATTGGTGAGTTCGTGCTTGTCGACTTCAGAGACGACGTCGAAGGAGGGCATGCTGGCGGCTTCTGTGTGGCAGTGGCCGAATTCTAGCCCAGGCCGGGGGCCGTCGGCAGCTGACTGGCAGGCAAACGGCGCTGCGCGGCCCGGGCAGCGTTCAACACGAATTCAGATGCCCGGGAGCGATGATCCGCGCCGTGGACAGAGCGCTGGCCACGGCCCAGAAATCGAGGTGGACAATGAACAAGTTGATGCTCGCTTCCCTTTCCCTGCTGCTGGCGGGCGCTACTGCCTTGCCCGCCCAGGCCCAGGAACAGCGCCGCGGCGATCGGGAATTCTCCGGCCAGTCGGGTGAGCGCGGTGAGCGCGGAAACCGCGGCGAGCGCGGCGAACGGCGTGAGCGCCGCGGCGATCCGCAGGCCGACAACACCGGTGAACCGGTTCAGGCCATTGCCCCGCAGAGCCGTGTCGCGCGCCGTGATGGAAGCGGCAACGGCATCAGCGCCTATCGCGTGACGCCGGCGCAGGCCGCCATCGCCCAGGCACCGCAGCCCGTGCAGAACGATCGCCGCGACTTGCGTGCCGATGGCCGTGCCGACCGTCGCGAAGACCGTCGGGAAGACCGTCGTGATGACCGCCGCGACGACCGGAGCGACGACCGGAGCGATTGGTATGCCGATCGCCGCGAAGACCGCCGTGACGACCGCCGCGACGACCGGAGCGACTGGCGTGCCGATCGCCGCGACGACCGTCGCGATGACCGTCGCGACTGGCGTGAAGATCGCCGCGATGATCGCCGCGACTGGCGCGAGGACCGTCGTGACAACCGCTACGTGCGCCACAACGACCGTCGCTGGAACGGCAACCACTGGTATCCGCAGTACCGTTACCGGGCCCCGGTGCGCTACGTCTATCCGCGTGGCTACCGTTCCTACCAGTGGCGCGTAGGCAATCACCTGCCGCCGTCCTACTACGGCCGCAACTACTACGTGGACTACAACGCCTACCGGCTGCCGCCGCCGCCGTACGGCTACCACTGGGTGCGCGTGGACCGTGACGTGGTGCTGGTCGCCATCGCATCGGGCCTGATCCGCGACATCCTGTACGGCCTTTACTACTGATCCCTGCTGCAAGCACCCCAGGAAGGGCCGGCCATGCCGGCCCTTTCTTTTTGGGCGTCAATCGCTGAACAGGCTGGCCTGGGGCGGCAGTTCGTCGTGGCGGCGGAAGTTGGCCAGCCCCACGCCCACCAGCCGGTAGCGCACGCGCGCCGGCAGCTCCACCCGCGAACGCAGCTCCAGAGCGATGGCGATGACGTCGGCCAGCGATGCCGGCGGGCGCGCCGGCGTCAGGCTGCGGGTGAGGATGCGGAAGTCCGAGGTCTTGAGTTTGAGCACTACGGTCCTTCCGCTGCGGTCGGTCTCCCGCAGGGCGGCGGCCCAGGCCTTGGCGGCCAGGTGTTCGATCGCCCCGGTGGTGGCTTCCAGCGGCACATCGCTGGCAAACGTGTCTTCGGCCGACACCTGGGTGGTGGGGCGTTCGCTTTCCACCGGGTGTTCGTCCACGCCCAGCGACAGCTCGTGCAGGCGGCGGCCCCAGCGCCCGAAGCGTCGCTCCAGGTCGGCCAGCCCGTGCCCGCGCAGCTGGCCCACGGTGGCGATGCCCAGCTCCGCCAACCTGCCCTCCATCACCTTGCCCACGCCCGGCAGCTTGCCCACGGGAAGCGGCGCCAGGAAGGCCAGCGCCATGTCCGGCTTCACCACGAACTGGCCGTCGGGCTTGCGCCAGTCGCTGGCGATCTTGGCCAGGAACTTGTTCGGCGCGATGCCGGCCGAAGCCGTAAGCGAGGTCTCGGTGCGGATGGCGTCGCGGATGGCCTGCGCCACGGCGGTGGCGCTGGCCAGGTCCAGCTTGTTGGACGTGACGTCCAGGTAGGCTTCGTCCAGCGACAGCGGCTCGATCAGGTCGGTGTGGCGCGAGAAGATCTCGCGCACCTGGCGCGACACCGCCTTGTAGCGCGCGAAGTCGGGCGGCACGAAAACGGCGTGCGGGCACAGCTTCTCGGCGCGCAGGGCCGGCATGGCCGAGCGGATGCCGAACGTGCGGGCCTCGTAGCTGGCCGCGCACACCACCGACCGCGCACCGCGCCAGGCCACCACCACCGGCCGGTCGCGCAGGGCGGGGTCGTCGCGCTGCTCCACCGACGCATAGAACGCGTCCATGTCCACGTGCACGATCTTGCGGGGCGGGGCCATGGCGCTATTCTGGCGCAAGCCGACCCCTGGGCCACGCCTTCATGTCCGACCCAACTGCCACGCCGCTGGTCCTGCCCGAGGGCGTGGCGCGCTTCCGCGCCGAGTACCGCGCGCGCTTCATCCCGGCCGGCTACCGCGGCGGGGCGCATGCTCTTTTCACCTTCGGCGTCGGCGGCGCGGTGCTGGTGGCCTGCCTGCTGCAGCTGCAGGCGGTGCAGCCGCTGGAGTGGCTGGCGGCGCCGCTGTCGCTGGTGTACGCCAACCTCACCGAGTATTTCGGGCATCGTTTCCCGATGCACCGGCCGTTCCCGGGCCTGGGTCTGGTGTACCGGCGCCACGCCGGGCAGCACCATCGCTTCTTCACGCATGAGGCCATGCCGGTGGAGTCGGGCCGCGATTTCCGCGCGCTGCTGTTCCCGCCGGTGCTGGTGCTGTTTTTCTTCGGGCTGTTCGGGGTGCCGGTGTGGTTCGTGCTGGACTGGCTGCTGTCGGCGAACGTGGCTTGGCTGTTCATCGCCTCGGGCCTGGCCTATTTCCTGAACTATGAGTTCCTGCACGCCGCCTACCACCTGCCGCCGTCGCACCGGCTGGCGCGGCTGGGCCTGGTGCAGCACCTGCGCTGGCTGCACCGCACCCACCACGACCCGCGCCGGATGGCGCACTGCAATTTCAACATCACCTACCCGCTGGGCGACTGGCTGTTCGGAACGCTGCGGCGCGACCCGGGCTGAGCCCGGCCAGTGGGAAAACGGCCAGTCAAGCGCTGGACAGCCGAACGGGCCGCATGGGCGGCCCGTTCGGGGTACAGCCGGACGCCCGGGGATCAGTCGTCCACGGACTCGGACAGCAGCTTGCCGGTATGGGCGTTGATACGCAGCTCGACGCGCTGGCCGCTGGCGGTGATCGCGTCGGCTTCCCAGACGGCGTCGTCCAGGTCCAGGTCGTGCACGTCGCGGTAACCGGCCGCGGTGAGGTCGGCAACCACGCGTGTGGCCGGCAGCAGCGCACGGCCGCTGCGGTCGTCCATCAGTTCGCCGTTGGCCGCGTCCACGGCCACGTCGTGCCAGCGGCCATCGCGGCTGCGCACTTCGGCTTCCCACAGGCCGTCGTCGAACTCGATGTCGCGCACTTCCTTGTACCCGGCCGCGTTGAGCTGGCGAATGACATCGTCGGGGCCGTTCGCAGTCTGGGCGACGGTGTTGCCGGCGGCCAGCGAGAGGGCAAGGGCGAGGGCGATCGTGGTGGTCTTCATGGGTGACTCCTTGGGGGTGGACGGTGGCGGGAAGGTCCCGGTGCCGCCCACTATCCGCACCGCGATTAACGGGGCCATGATGCAGTCGTTCATGGAAGCGTTAATCGCCGCTGGCATGCTGTGCGCATGAAGAGGATGCTTCCCCCGCTCGCGTGCGTCGCCCTGGCCGCCGGTCTGCTGCTGCCGCTGGTGGCGCCGGCCGACGAGGGATCGCGGCGCGCGCGCGAGGGCGTTCGCAGCGGCGAGCTGTTGCCTCTCGAGCGCCTGCTGGCCGATGCGCTGCGCCAGCATCCGGGCGACGTGCTGGAAGTGGAGCTGGACGATGGCGAATACGAGATCGAGATACTGCGTGAGGACGGACGCGTGGTCGAACTGACTTTCGACGCGCGCAGTGGCCGATTGATCGAGTCCGAGTTCGACGACGAGGACGAGGACTGATGAGGATTTTGGTGGCTGAAGACGATGCGGCCCTGCGCAAGCGCGTCGCTGCGGCGCTGCACGAAGCGGGCTTCGCGGTGGACGCGGTGGCCGATGGTGGCCAGGCCGAGTTCCTGGGCCAGACCGAGGACTTCGATGCGGCTGTACTCGACCTGGGCCTGCCCGGCATGGACGGCCTGTCGGCATTGGCGCGCTGGCGCGATGCGGGCCGCGATTTCCCGGTGCTGGTGCTGACGGCGCGTTCGCGCTGGCACGACAAGCTGGCGGGCTTCAACGCCGGTGCCGACGACTACCTCACCAAGCCCTTCCAGCTCGAGGAGCTGATCGTTCGTCTTCGCGCTCTGATCCGGCGCAGCGCCGGGCACGCGCATCCGCGGCTGGCGTGCGGCCCGCTGGCGCTGGACGTCAACGCCGGTCGCTTCAGCCTGGCCGGCGACCCGCTGGCGCTGACTGCGCAGGAGTTCCGCATCCTCGCGTATTTCATGCACCACCCGGGCAAGGTCATCGGCCGGGGGGCGCTGGGCGAACATGTCTACGAGGGCGGCTTCGACCCCGACTCGAATGCCTTGGACGTGTTGATCGGGCGAATCCGCCGCAAGCTCGGCCCCGGCCTGCTGCACACCGTGCGCGGTCAGGGCTTCGTGCTCCGCGACGCGCCGTGACCATGCTGCGCTCGCTGCGCAGCCGCCTGCTGCTTGCCAGCGTGGCCGGCATCGCGATCGCTTCGCTGGCGGCCGCGTGGCTGCTGGGCGCGGTTTTCGAACGCGCGGCGATGGGCGCCTTCGAGCGCCGCCTGGCCGACGACCAGGTGACGGTGGTGGGCGTGGTGGCGCGGCGCGGGGGGGGGGGGGGGGGGGGGGGGGGGCCCCGCCCCCCCCCGCCGGC
>NZ_JAIBFH010000099.1 GCF_019459675.1 Arenimonas sp. | reverse complement strand
GCCGCCCACGCCTCGCTGGCGTGGGCGGTGGTGCAGACCGAATGCGTGTGGCCCTGCGGCCCCAGGCCCGGCACTTCGTCGAACGCCAGGCGCGGGCCGGTGGTGATGACCAGATAGTCGTAGTCCAGGCGGCGGCCGTCGCCCAGCACCAGATGGTTTTCCTCGGGGACCACCGTGCGTGCGCCGGCGCCTTCGAACTGAATGTCCTTTTTGGCCAGGTGCGGCTGGACGTTGATCTGGATCGCGGTCGATTCGCGCCACCCGACTGCCACCCAGGGGTTGGAGGGCGTGAAGGAGAACTGGGGGCCTTCGCCCACGACGGTGATCCGATGCTGTTTTGGCAGGCTGGCCCGGATTTCGTAGGCTGCACTCATGCCGCCAATGCCGGCTCCCAGAATTACGATGTGCGCCATGCCCGTCTCCTTTCGTCGTTGGCTGTGCCCAGCTCCAGATATATTAGCTGGTGCTTAATTAGAATTCAATGATAATATAGCGGAACCCCAAAAGGAGACCCGACATGCGTCAAACCGCCCAACAATTGGTGTCCGAGGCCAAGTCCCGCGTCCGCGAGATCGACGCCGCGCAGCTGCTGGCGCTTCAGGCGAGCGGCGTGCCGGTGATCGACGTGCGCGAGCCCGGCGAATTCGCCGACGGGCATGTGCCTGGCGCCGCCAACATTCCGCGCGGCGTCCTGGAATTCGAGGTGGACGGTCATCCGGCGGTGAACGGCGTTCGCGACCCCGCCCTGGCCCACCGCGATCGACCCGTGGTGCTCTATTGCCGCAGCGGCGGCCGCTCGGCGCTGGCGGCCGAGGCCCTGCTGCGCCTGGGCTTCGCCGAACCGCTGTCGCTGGCCGGTGGCTTCCTGGCCTGGTCCGAACAAGCGCGGGACATCGCGGGGGGCCCGGGCAAATGAGCGCCGAGCGCGCGCTGCCCACCGTCGCCCCCGCGCTTGAGATGAAGGAACGCGCGAACGAGGCCGCGGACCTGCTCAAGGCCATGGCCAATCCCCAGCGGCTGCGCGTGCTGTGCCTGCTGATTGAGCGGGAAATGTCGGTGGGCGAGATCAACGCCCTGGTGGACCTGAGCCAGTCGGCGCTGTCCCAGCACCTGGCGGTGCTGCGGGAGAAGGAGCTGGTGAGCACCCGCCGCGAAGCGCAGACCGTCTACTACTCGGTCCACGACGGCCTGGTGCACGACATCATCGCGTCGCTGCATGGCGCCTTCTGCGCACCCGGCCCGGATCGCTGAGCGGACCGGGCGGGTGTCGCCCGGTCAGCGCAGGGCTTTGGCGGCGTCCACCACCGCTTCGGCGGTGATGCCGAAGAAGTGATACAGCTGGTCGGCGGGCGCCGAGGCGCCGAAGCTGTCGATGCCGACCACCGCACCGTCCAGGCCGACATACTTGTGCCAGAAGCCGGTGACGCCAGCTTCCACCGCCACGCGTTTGCGGCACCAGGACGGCAGCACGGCCTCGCGCCACTCCAGCGGCTGCCGGTCGAACACGTCGGTGCTGGGCATGGACACCACCCGCGCCCGGATGCCCTCGGCCGCCAGGCGGCGCATGGCCTCCATGGCCAGCTCGGTTTCCGAACCGGTGCCGATCAGGATCACGTCGAACGACGCTTCGCCCGGATCGCTCAGCACGTAGCCGCCGCGGGCGATGTCGGCAAGCTGCTGCGGCGTGCGCGGCTGGTGGGCCAGGTTCTGGCGGCTGAATATCAGGCAGCTGGGGCCTTCGGTGCGTTCAATCGCCGCCTGCCAGCTGACGGCCGACTCCACCGCATCACAAGGCCGCCACACGTCGTTGTTGGGGATGTAGCGCAGCGATGCCAGGTGTTCCACCGGCTGGTGGGTGGGGCCGTCTTCGCCCAGGCCGATCGAATCGTGGGTGAACACATGGATGGCGCGCGCGGGAATCAGCGCCGACATGCGCAGCGCGTTGCGCGAGTAGTCGGAGAACACCAGGAAGGTCGCGTCGTAGGGAATGAAGCCACCGTGCAGCGCAATGCCGTTGCTGATGGCGCTCATGCCGAACTCGCGCACGCCGTAGTGCACGTAGTTGGCGTTGGCATCGTTGCTGGTGACGGACTTGCTGCCCTTCCAGAGCGTGAGATTGGAATGGGCCAGGTCGGCCGAGCCGCCGATCAGCTCCGGCAGCAGCGGGCCGAAGGCGTCCAGCGCCATCTGCGACGCCTTGCGCGACGCGACCACCGGGCCATCGAGCTGCAGCTTGGCGATGTAGGCCTTCGCTGCGTCGGCGAAGCCTTCGGGCAGTTCGGCGTGGGAGCGGCGCACCAGTTCCGCCGCAAGCGCCGGATACGCCTTGGCGTAGCCGTCGAACAGGCGGTTCCACTGCTCTTCCCGCACCAGGCCGGTGTTGCCGGCGCGCCAGCCGTCGGAGATCGCCTGCGGGATCTCGAACGGGGCGTGGGGCCAGTCCAGCGCGGCGCGCGTGGCGGCGATCTCGTCCTTGCCCAGCGGCGCGCCGTGGGCCGATTCCTTGCCCTGCTTGTTGGGCGCGCCAAAGCCGATGTGGGTGCGGCAGCAGATCAGGGTGGGCCGATCGGCCTCGGCCAGCGCGGTCTTGATGGCCTGGGTGATTTCCACGGGATCGTGGCCGTTGACGCTGCGGATGACCTGCCAGCCGTAGGCTTCGAAGCGGGCGGCCGTGTCGTCGGTGAACCAGCCCGAGGTGTCGCCGTCGATCGATATCCGGTTGTCGTCCCAGAACGCCACCAGCTTGCCCAGGCCCCAGGTGCCGGCGAGCGACGCGGCTTCGTGCGAGATGCCTTCCATCAGGCAGCCGTCGCCCATGAACACCCACGTGGTGTGGTCAACCACCTCGAACTCGGGGCGATTGAACTGATTGGCCAGCAGCTTCTCGGCCAGGGCCATGCCCACGGCATTGGCCAAGCCCTGGCCCAGCGGGCCGGGGGTGGTTTCAACGCCCGGCGTGTGGCCGAACTCGGGGTGGCCGGCGGTCTTGCTGTGCAGCTGGCGGAACTGCTTGAGCTGTTCGATCGGCAGGTCGTAGCCCGACAGGTGCAGCAGCGCATAGATCAGCATCGACCCGTGTCCATTGGACAGGACGAAGCGATCGCGGTTGAACCACTTGGGGTTGTTCGGGTTGTGCCGGAGGAAGTCGTTCCAGAGCACTTCGGCGATGTCGGCCATACCCATGGGCATGCCGGGATGGCCGGACTTGGCCGCCTCGACGGCGTCGATGGCCAGGAAGCGGATGGCGTTGGCGAGATCGCGGCGGGACGGCGTGGCGGTGCTCATGGTGGGCGGCTTCGGCTAGGAGGAGTCGGGCGGCCCGCCGCATGGGCGGGGCCGGTCATTTTCCCCCAGCCGGCCCCGAATGTCGCCGTTGCTCGGCTGGGCGGGCGGTGCTAGGCGGCTTCGGCGAGATGCTCGGGCTCACCCTGGCCGATGACCACGGCACCCACCAGGTCGCCAGTCACGTTCACGCAGGTGCGGCACATGTCCAGGAACCGGTCCACGCCCAGGATCAGGCCGATGCCTTCGGCGGGTATGCCGAACATCACCAGGATCATGGCGATCACCGGCAGGGACCCGCCGGGCACGCCGGCGGCGCCGATGCCACCCAGGATGCACAGCACCAGGATGGTGACCTGCTGCATCAGGCTGAGCTCCACGCCGAAGAACTGCGCCAGGAACAGCACCGTAACGCCCTCGAACAGCGCCGTTCCGTTCATGTTGGCGGTGGCGCCCAGCGTGCACACGAAGCGCGACACGCGGCGCGGCACGCCGAGGTTCTCCTCGGCCACTTTCAGAGTGGTGGGCAGGGTGGCGCTGGACGACGAGGTGGAAAACGCGGTGAGGATCGCCGGCTGGGCAGCCCTGAAGAAAGCCACTGGCGACATCTTGCCAAAGCCGCGAACCAGCAGTGGGAACACCACGAAGAAGTGGATCGCCAGGGCCAGCACCACCGTGCCGACGAAGCGGGCCAGCTGCACCAGCACGTCCAGCCCCAGCTTGGCGGTGATCGAGAACAGCAGCGCCGCGACCGCATAGGGCGCCAAGGCGATCACCCAGCCGATCAGCTTCAGGCAGATGTCGTAGACGCCCTGCACCGACTTCACGAACGTGTGCGTGCCCTCGGTGCGAAGCACCGCGGCGGCGATGCCGAACATCAGCGAGAAGAACATCACGCCGATCAGGTCGCCATTGGCGGCCGACGCCACCGGGTTGCGCGGGACGATGTTGATAAGCAGGTCGATGCCGGACAGGGATTCGCGGCCGCTGGTGATCTGGGCGGTTTGCTCTGAGGTTTCGGCCAACAGCGCCTGGCCTACCTCGGGCGGCAGACCCTGGCCCGGCTGAAGCAGGTTCACGCAGACCAGCCCGATAGTGACCGCGATTGACGTCACCACCAGGATGAACACCAGCGTCTTGCCGCCTATCCTGCCCAGCGAACGGGGGTCGCCGATCTCGACCACGCCCAGCACCAGCGCCGAGAACACCAGCGGCACCACCAGCATGAACAGCAGCCGCAGGAAAACCTGGCCGACGGGGTCGGCCACGTAGCGTACGGTGAGGTCCAGCCACGCTGCGTCGGCGAACAGGAAGTTGGCCAACAGGCCGAGGCCCGCGCCGACAACGAAGCCAATCAGCATGCGGGTGTGAAGGGGCATCGATCCCATCGGGCAACCTCGTTCGTAGTGCCGGTAACTTACCATCCGGCGCCGCCCCAGGCACCCGTGATGCGTGCCGCCCCCCAACGACCGAGGGCCGCTTTCGCGACCCTCGATCTTGTTGCTATGCCGTCGCAGGAATTACTTGCGGGAAACTTCCAGGATGCGCGGCGTTACGAAGATCAGCAGCTCGGCCTTCTCGGCAGACTTGCCCTTGTTGCGGAACAGGTTGCCCAGCAGCGGCACGTCGCCCAGGAACGGAACCTTGCGCAGGTCCTCGCGCGACTTGAACTCGTAGACGCCGCCCACCACGACCGTCTGGCCGTTGTCGATCAGCACCGCCGTGCTCACTTCGCGACGGGCGATCTGCGGCACGAAGCCACCGGCGGGGTTCGTGATCAGCTCGCTGACTTCGTCCTTCTTCACCATCAGGTTGAGATAGACGCGGCCGTCCTGGGTGATGGTCGGGGTGACCTTCAGCTCAAGCAGCACTTCCTTGAACTCGACGGTGGCGGTGGGCACGGCGCCCGCCGTGGCCGGCTGGATGGTCAGGTAGCCGACTTCGTCACCCTGGCGGATGATCGCTTCACGCTGGTTGGCGGTGATCACGCGCGGGTTGGAAACCACTTCGCCGCGGCCTTCTTCTTCAAGGGCCGACAGCTCCAGGTCGAGCGCGATGTCGCTGCGCAGGATGCTCAGGTTCAGGATGCCGGCCGGCGTGGTGGTGCCCAGCCCGACCAGGAAGCCCGAATCCGTGGTGGTTTCGCCAGCGGCCGCCGCGCCCGGAAGCGTACCCACGCGGTCCTGCACGCCGAAGATGACACCCAGCTCGCGGGCGAAGGTCTCGGACGCCACGACGATGCGGGCCTCGATCAGCACCTGGTCCACCGGGCGGTCGAGGGTGGCCAGCAGCTGGCGCACTTCCTGGATCTTCTTGGGGATGTCGATCAACAGCAGCGTGTTGGTGCGGTTGTCGAAGCTGACGCTGCCGCGCTGGGAAAGGAAACCCTTGGTTTGAGTAGTGGTGCCGCCCGCTCCAGCACCACCGCCGCCGGCACCCTGGGCGCTCTTGGCGCCGTCGGTCAGCAGCGTCGCGATTTCCTCGGCGTTGCCGTAGTTGATCGCGATGTACTCGGTCACCAGCTCCTCGCGGTCTTCGTTGGCGATGCGCGCGTCGGCCATCGCTTTCTCGAAGTCGGCGATTTCCTTCTGCGGAGCCACCCAGATCACGTTGCCGTCGCGGCGCTTGTCGAGCTGCTTGGCGCGCAGCACGATTTCCATGGCCTGGTCCCAGGGCACGTTGATCAGGCGCAGGGTGACGTTGCCCTGGACAGTGTCGGACGCGACCACGTTGAGGTTGGATTCCTCAGCGATCAACTGCAGGACGGTGCGCACCGGCACGTCCTGGAAGTTGAAGGTTACGGCGCGACCCGTGTAGCCCTGGGCGGGCGCGGCACCGGCAACGGCACCGGCGGCGCGCGCGGCCGGCGCGGCGGCGATGACGGCAGCGCGCTTGGGCGTGATCTCGATCACGTACTCGT
>NZ_JAIBFH010000095.1 GCF_019459675.1 Arenimonas sp. | reverse complement strand
ACGGTGTTCTACCTGCCGCGCATCCTGGTGAACCTGGCCGAAGCCGGCGCCGAACCGGCGGTCCGCGACCGGCTGGCGCTGATGGGCCGGCGGCTTTACCGCTTCGGCCACGTCATGTTCGGCATCGCGCTCGTGTTCGGGCTCACGCTGTGGATGCACTTCGGCATGAAGGGCGGCTGGGTGCACGCCAAGCTCACCCTGGTGCTGCTGCTGCTGGCGCATTTCATCTTCACGGGGCGCTGGATCAGGCGCGCCGCGGCCGGCGCGGCGCTGCCGTCGCCCACGGCGCTGCGCTGGTTCAACGAAGTGCCGCTGGTGCTGGCGATCCCGGTGCTGTGGCTGGTCTATTTCAAGCCGTTCTGAGGGTCAGGGGTGGGTCCGGCGCCAGTGCTTGAGCTCGCGCCAGGCCACGGCCCCCAGCGTCAGCACGGTCAGCGGGATCACCACGGTGCTCATCACCAGCGCGAACTCGTCCAGGGCGTCGTGTTCCTGCGCGTTGAGCACCAGGTAGGTGGTATAGGCGACGTAATAGCCCAGGAACACCGCGCCCTCCCAGCGTGCGATGAGGTGGCCGGTGAACAGGATGGGCAGGCAGGCGATCGCCACCGCCAGCATCACCGGCAGGTCGAAGGCCAGCAGCGAGGGCGGCACCTGCAGGCCCGTGCCCGAGACCATGGCGCTGATGCCGAGCACGGCGCCCAGGTTGAAGATGCCGCTGCCCAGCACGTTGCCCACGGCGATCTCGCGCTCGCCGCGCAGCGCGGCGATCACCGAAGTGGCCACCTCCGGCAGCGAGGTGCCGGCCGCCACGATGGTCAGGCCGATCACCAGCGGGCTGACGCCCAGCATCGTCGCGAAAATCGTGGCGGCGTCCACCAGCCAGCGCGAACCCAGCACCAGCATGGCCAGGCCGACCACGATCAGCGCCAGCTGCACCGGCAGCCTTGCCATCAGCCCGGGAGGGTTCGACACCAGCGCGTCGGCGACCTCGGCCGGCGCCGCGTTCTTTCCCTGCCGGTAGAGCAGCACGATGTAGGCCAGCAGCGCGCCGAGCAGCAGCGCGCCGTCGGCGAAGGAAATGCTCATGTCCATCGCCATCCAGAGCACCAGCGCGGACAGCCCGACCATGATCGGCACCTCCTGCCGGATCAGCTGCCGGTCCACCACCAGCGGCGCCAGCAGCGCCGACACGCCCAGGATGAACAGCACGTTGAAGATGTTGCTGCCCACCACGTTGCCCAGCGCGATGTCGGTCTGGCCGTCCAGCGCGCCCTTCACGGACACCGCCAGTTCGGGCGCGCTGGTGCCGAAAGCGACCACGGTCAGGCCGACGACCAGGGGCGCGATGCCGAGGGACAGTGACAGGCGCGAGGCGCCGCGCACCAGCAGGTCGGCTCCGAAGATGAGCAGGGCCAGGCCGGCCAGGAAAGTCATGAGGATCATGGAGGGGTCCCGCGGGAGGTTCGCCATTATCGCCTGCAACGGTACGTTGGTGCGTGTGCGGATGACCCCGGGCGCAAGACTGGGTATCTTCGGCCATTGCCCTTTCCGAGCCAGTCCATGGCCCTGCTCACGCGCTGGTTCCGAATCCCGTTCTGGCAGCGTGTGCTGGCCGGCTTCCTGCTGGGTGGCCTGGCGGGCTGGCTGCTGGGTCCACAGGCGGGCCCCTGGTTCCAGCCCCTGGGCACGCTTTACGTCACGCTGATCAAGATGATCGCGACGCCGCTGGTGTTTTTCGCGGTGATCAATGCCGTGGCCAGCCTGCACGGGCAGCAGTCGGTGGCGGCGCTGGGCGGCCGCACCTTCGCCTGGTTCGCGGTGACGGCGGCGCTGGCGGTGGGCGTGGGCCTGGCCGTGGCCCTGGTGCTGCAGCCGGGCCTGGGCCTGGGCGCGCTGGTGCCGGACGCGGGCTACGTGGAGAAAGTGGTGCCGGGCCCGGTGGCGGTGCTGCTGGACGTGGTGCCGGCCAACCCCTTCATGGCCCTGGCGGAGGGCAAGATCCTGCAGGTGATCTTCTTCGCCGGCCTGGTGGGCTTTGCGCTGGTGAAGCTGGGCGAGAAGACGGCGCGGCTGCGCGCGCAGGCCGGCGAGGCCAGCGAGACCATGATCCAGGTGACGCGCTTCGTGCTGGAGTTCACGCCGATCGGCACCTTCGGCCTGATCGCGGCGCTGGTGGGTACCTACGGCTTCGAGCGGCTGCTGCCGCTGGGCGGGTTCGTATTTGCGCTTTACCTGGCCTGCGCGCTGCACATCGTGTTCGTCTACGGCGGGCTGCTGCTGGCGCACGGGCTGAACCCGCTGAAGTTCTTCCGCGGCGCCTTCCCGGCCATGCAGATCGCGTTCGTGGCTTCGTCGAGCTTCGCGGCGCTGCCGGCATCGCTGCGCGCGGCCACCCACAACCTGGGCGTGAAGCCCGAGTACGCCGCGTTCGCGGTGCCGCTGGGCGCCAGCATCAAGATGGACGGCTGCGGCGCGATCTTCCCGGCGCTGACGGCGGTGTTCGTGGCGCAGTACTTCGGCATCGAGCTGTCGGCGTCGCAGTACTTCATCATCCTGCTGGCCTCGGTGCTGGGCAGCTTCGGCACCGCCGGCGTGCCCGGCACTGCCATCGTGATGGCTACGGTGGTGCTGAGTTCGGCGGGCTTGCCGCTGGAAGGCATCGGCTACCTGATCGCCATCGACCGCGTGCTGGACATGATGCGCACGATGACCAACGTCACCGGCCAGGTGCTGGTGCCGGTGCTGGTGGCGAAGGAAACCGGGCTGCTGGACCAGGCCGTGTACGACGCGGCGTCCACCGACATCGGCCTCGAGGACGAGGCTTCACGCGGGTGACGCGACGCGGTCGCGCCACGCTGGCGGGTTTCGCCGCGGTGCTGCTGTGGTCGTCGCTGGCGGTGCTGACCACCGCCACCGGTACGATCCCGCCTTTCCAACTGCTGGCCATGGGGTTCGGCATTGCGGGCCTGGCCGGCGTGGCGCTGCTGCTCCGGCCCGGTGGGCCTGGCGTGGCGGCGCTGAGGCAGCCGTGGGCGGCCGGCGCGCTGGGTATCGGCGCGCTGTTTGGGTACCACGCGCTGTATTTAATCGCGCTCAAGCGCGCGCCGGCGGTGGAGGCCAACCTCATCAACTATCTGTGGCCGCTGCTGATCGTGGTGTTCGCGGCAGGCATCGGCGGCACGCGCGTGCGCCCGGGGCAGTGGCTGGGCACGGTGCTGGGGCTGGCGGCCGCGGCGCTGCTGGTCACGCGCGGGCGATCGCTGCAGATCGATCCGGCGCACGTGCCCGGCTACGCCGCCGCGCTCGGGGCGGCATTGATCTGGGCGCTGTATTCGGTGCTCAACCGCCGCTTCGAGGCGGTGCCCAGTGCGGCGATGGCCGGGTCCTGCCTGGCGGTGGGTGTACTTGGCGGCATTGCGCACCTGGCTTTCGAAACCACGGTGGCGCCCACCGCGGGGCAGTGGGCCTTGATCGGACTGCTCGGGCTGGGGCCCACCGGGATCGCGTTCTGGCTTTGGGACATCGGCACCAAGCGCGGCGACATCGCGGTGCTGGGCACGCTGTCCTACGCGGCACCGCTGCTGTCGACGGGCCTGCTGCTGGCGTTCGGTCGTGCCACGCCGCACTGGACCCAGGCCGTGGCCGTCGCACTCCTGCTCACGGGTGCGTGGCTGAGCCTCGCCGCCCGTCCCGCGGATTAGCGGCTGCCGCCTTTCAATCGCACAGAGGTGATTCCGGCACCGATTCGCCGGGGCGCGGGTTTTCGCGCGGGCACCACAAGGAAGGGTTCACCACCCAAGTGAGTGGATGGGTGCGGCGCCGGCCCCACCGCGAAGGCGAGGGTCACTTCCTGCTCATGGCACGGCCTTTTAAATCGCAGGAAGTGACCCTCGCT
>NZ_JAIBFH010000035.1 GCF_019459675.1 Arenimonas sp. | reverse complement strand
GGGGGGCGGGCGCGCCGGCGGGCCCCGCTGCATCAAGCGCCTTTCCCATCCCCCTTCCCGGAGCCTCCCCATGCTCGACCCGACCCTCAAGTCCCAGCTGCAGGCCTACCTTGAAAAGCTGGTGTTCCCGATTGAACTGATCGCTTCGCTGGACGACGGCGAAAAGTCGCAGGAGCTCTGGGAGCTGCTGACCGAGATCGCGCCGCTGTCGGGCAAGATCCGGCTCGAGCGCCGCGACGACGACGTGCGCAAGCCTTCCTTCGCCATCCAGCGCGTGGGCAGCGACATCGGCGTGCGCTTCGCCGGTCTGCCGATGGGCCATGAGTTCACGTCCCTGGTGCTGGCGCTGCTGCAGGTGGGTGGCCACCCGTCCAAGGCCAGCCAGGAAGTCATCGAGCAGGTGCAGGCGCTCGACGGTGACTACGTGTTCGAAAGCTATTTCTCGCTGTCGTGCCAGAACTGCCCGGACGTGGTGCAGGCCCTGAACCTGATGAGCGTGCTCAACCCGCGCATCAAGCACGTGGCCATTGACGGTGCGCTGTTCCAGGCCGAAGTGGATTCGCGCCAGGTGATGGCCGTGCCGAGCGTGTTCCTCAACGGCCAGCTGTTCGACCAGGGCCGCATGAGCATCGAGCAGATCGTCGCCAAGCTCGACGTGGGCGCCGAGCAGCGCGTGGCGGAGAAGATTTCCGCCAAGGGCGCCTTCGACATGCTGGTGGTGGGCGGTGGCCCGGCCGGCGCTTCGGCGGCGGTGTATGCGGCGCGCAAGGGCATCCGCACGGGTCTGCTGGCCGAGCGTTTCGGTGGCCAGCTGCTGGACACGCTGGGCATCGAGAACCTCATTTCCGTCGCCCACACCGAAGGCCCGAAGCTGGTGTCGGTGCTCGAGCAGAACGTGCGCGAGTACGACGTGGACGTGATGGACCTGCAGCGCGTGGAGAAGCTGGTGCCTGCCAGCGAACCCGGCGGCCTGGTCGAGCTTCAGCTCGCCAATGGCGCCAGCGTGAAGTCGCGCACCGTGGTGTTGTCCACCGGCGCGCGCTGGCGCCAGATGAACGTGCCGGGCGAAAACCTTTACCGCAACAAGGGCGTGGCCTATTGCCCGCACTGCGATGGCCCGCTGTTCATGGGCAAGCGCGTGGCGGTGATCGGCGGCGGCAATTCGGGTGTGGAAGCGGCCATTGACCTGGCCGGCGTCGTGGCGCACGTCACCCTGGTGGAGTTCGACGTCCAGCTGCGCGCCGACGAAGTGCTGCAGCGCAAGCTGCGCAGCCTGCCCAACGTCAACATCGTGCTGAACGCGCAGAGCACCGAAGTACGCGGCGATGGCCAGAAGGTCAACGCCCTGGTTTACCTGGACCGCGTCGGCGGCGCCGAGCACGTGCTCGAACTCGAAGGCATCTTCGTGCAGATCGGCCTGCTGCCCAACACCGAATGGCTCAAGGGCACGCTGGCGCTGTCGCCGCGCGGCGAAATCATCATCGACGACCGCGGCCAGACGTCGGTACCCGGCGTGTTCGCGGCTGGTGACGCCACTACGGTGCCCTACAAGCAGATCGTGATCGCCATGGGGGCAGGCTCCACGGCCGCGCTGGGCGCGTTCGACCACCTGATGCGGTCAGCCGTTGTGCCGGCGGCCCAGACCGAGCTCGCCTGAGCCGGGGGTGCCTGAAGCCGGTTCAGGGCAGGCCGAGGAATTGCGTGGTTTCGGTGAGCGCCGGCGAGGGATCCTTGCGGCGCAGGCTGAGCAGCAGGCCGATATGGCCCTCGCCGTCCACCGGTACGTAGCGCGAGCTTGATCCCGCGGCCTGCAGCTTCGCCTGCAGCCGCTCGCTGTTGATGGCCCAGACGATGCGGTCCTTGCGACCGTGAATCAGAAGGAAGGGCGGCTCATCACCGTCTGCGAAGTTCACCGGCTGGCTCAGGGGCCAGTCGACCTTTTCGCCGAATACTTCCCAGAGGTCGGGGTCGGTCAGCGGCAGGAAGTCGTAGGGTCCCGCCAGCGCCACCACGCCCGCCAGGTCGCGCGGCACCATGTCCACCGACGCCAGGTAACGCGGGTCGGTAGCCAGCAGCGCCACGATGTGGGCGCCGGCCGAATGGCCCATCACGAACACCCGCGCGGGATCGCCGCCCAGCCTTTGGGCATTGGCACGTGCCCAGGCGACCGCGCGCGCCGTGTCGTACATGAAGTCCGGGAACGCGTGCTCGGGCGCCTTCCGGTAGTCGGGCACCAGCACCAGCGCGCCCTCCCGGGCCAGGCGCTGGCCGACGAAGCGGTAACCCTCGCGGTCCCCGTCACGCCAGCTTCCGCCGTGCACGAACACCACCACCGGCGGCGCGACGGCGCCCGGGGACGCGATCGGCCGATGCACGTCCAGCGCCAGGCCACGGGCCGTGTCGTAGGTTTCGCTGGCTATCCGGTCGTCGTCGACGCCCAGGTTGATGGCGCGGTAGTAGGCGCCGCTGCAGCCCCCCAGGATCAGGCAGGTCAGCAGGGCAATCAGCATTCGCATTGGCAGGCCACGGTGTGAAGACAGCGCTATCATGGCGGTGCCCCCGTAAGGAACGCGTCATGAGCCCCCCAGAGCCTGCCGCCACGATCGACGCCGAACGCCTGTTTGCCGCCATTCCTGAACGCAACACCGGCGACTGCCTGCTGCGCACCATGCAGCAGCACCACGTGCAGCTGTCCACGATGGCCGACACCAAGGCCAACATCATCATCACGATGTCCTCGATTGTGCTGACGCTGGTGCTGGGGCGGCTCAACGACCCGGTGCTGCGCACCGCATCGCTGACGCTGGCGGCGTTCACCCTGCTGGCGCTGCTGCTGGCCGTGCTGGCGGTGCTGCCCAAGTACCGGCCGATCAAGCTGCAGGATGGCGCCATCCCGTCCCAGTTCAACCTGATGTTCTTCGGGCATTTCGCCGAACTCTCGCGCGAGCGTTTCCTCACCGAGATAGCGGCCGCGCTGAAGTCCGACGGCTCCGTCTACGAAACCATGGCGCGCGACACCTATGCGCTGGGCTATTACCTGGCCCACCACAAGTATCGCTACCTGCGGATGTCGTACATCTTCTTCCTGGCGGGGTTCGTGCTTGCCTGCTTCGTGCAGGTTTGGCATTTGCTGGCCCACTGACCGTGACCACGCTGGCCAACGCCATTCGCGAAGCCACGTCCCGCTTGGCGGGTGACGAGGCCAGGCTGGACGCGGAGCTGCTGCTGGCGCACGCCCTTGAGCGTCCGCGCAGCTGGTTCTATGCGCACGCCGGCGACCTGCTGGAACCACGCCACGCCAATGCGTTCGATGAACTGGTTCGGCGCCGTGAGCGCGGCGAGCCGGTGGCGCAGATCACCGGGCACCGCGGGTTCTGGTCGCTCGACCTGGTGGTCACCGCCGACACATTGATACCCCGGCCCGAGACCGAGCTGCTGGTGGAGCTGGCGCTGGATCGTCTGCCGCGCGCGGAGCCGCAGCGCGTGCTCGACCTGGGTACCGGCACCGGCGCGATTGCCCTGGCCATCGCCAGCGAGCGCCCCTTGGCCGACGTCACGGCGGTGGACGCCAGCGAGGCGGCGCTGCTGGTCGCCCGCGACAACGCCGTGGAGGCGGGGCTGCCGCTGCGCCTGCTTCCAAGCGATTGGTTTTCCGCCGTGGGCGGCGAGCGCTTCGACCTGATCGCCAGCAATCCGCCCTACATCGCCGACAGCGACCCGCACCTCCAGCAGGGCGACCTGCGCTTCGAGCCGCGCAGTGCGCTGGTCTCGGGCCCCGACGGGCTGGACGCCATCCGGGTGATTGCCCGCCAGGCGCCCGCGCATCTTCATCCCGGCGGCTGGCTCCTGGTGGAGCGAGGCCGCGACCACGGCCCGGCCG
>NZ_JAIBFH010000033.1 GCF_019459675.1 Arenimonas sp. | reverse complement strand
GGGGGCGGGTCACCTGCATCCGCCCGGGGGGTTGGTCTTTGATTGGGGCTATTATGTGGGGGGGGGCGAGCCCCTCGCGGGTGTGTATCTGGGTGGTAATGGGGCGAAACCCGGCGCCGGCGCCGCGGTTCTGGTTGAAGGCGTTGACGCGGAAACGCGCCAGGCCGGGGATTTCGAACGAGAAGTCGACCTCGAGGAATTCCTCGAAGTCGCGTCGCTGCTTGTCTGACATGATGTCGTAGACAAGAGAGTGCACCTGCTTGTGGTCCAGGGCGGGGATATTGATCCGGCGCACGTCGCCATCCACTCGGATCATGGGCGGCAGCCCGGCCGACAGATGCAGGTCGGAGGCCTTGTTCTTGACCGAGAATGCCAGTAGTTCGGCGATGTCCATTATGTGAATCCCCTCAGCGCGTCTACGGATAGGCGACCGCGTGTCCCCGGGGCAGTATAGCTCTATCCCCGAAGGTGAATACCCCCCATGGAACAGCTGCACCAGGCCCTGCACGGCATCCTGCAAAGTATTGAAAACGCGGCAAAGCTGGCGGGCCGGCCACACGGCGTGCGGCTGCTTGCCGTTTCCAAGACGCGCCCGGCCGAGGCCGTGCGTGAAATGGCCCAGGCCGGCCAGCTCGCCTTTGGCGAGAATTACGTCCAGGAGGCCATTGCCAAGATTCGTGCCCTTTCCGGGCTTGGGCTGGAGTGGCACCTGATCGGGCACCTGCAGTCGAACAAATGCCGCGAGGCCGCCGAACACTTCGACTGGGTGCAGTCGGTGGACCGGGCCAAGCTGGTGGACGCCCTGGACCGGGCCCGACCCGAGGCGATGCCGCCGCTGAACGTCCTGGTGCAGGTGAACGTGGACGGAGAAGCCGGCAAGTCCGGCTGCCGCCCCGATGACGTGCCGGCGCTGGCCGACCGCATCGCGGCCGCGCCCCGCCTGCGCCTGCGTGGCCTGATGGCCATCCCGGAACCGCACCCCGACCCCGCCCACCGGCGCGACGCGTTCGGACGGCTCAAGTCGCTGTTCGACGCCGTCGCCGCCCGCCATCCCGGCGTGGACACGCTGTCGATGGGCATGAGCGAGGACTTCGGGCTGGCCATTGCCGAAGGTTCCACCCTGGTGCGCGTGGGCACGGCGCTGTTCGGCGCGCGTGGCCAATGAGCGCGCCATCGACTACGGTGCGCCCATGACCTCGTCCTGCATCGCATTCATCGGCGGCGGCAACATGGCCCGCAGCCTTATCGGCGGCCTGGTGGCCCGCGGCCAGGCGACGGCTTCGCTGCGCGTGGCCGAGCCGGTGCCGCTGCTGCGGGACGCACTGGCGGCAGACTTCGGGGTACACGCCCACGCCACCGCCGCGCAGGCCGCCGACGACGCCGGCATCTGGGTGCTGGCGGTGAAACCGCAGGTGCTGCGCGAGGTCTGCCGGTCGCTGGCACCGCTGGCCCAGGCCCAGCGTCCGCTGGTGGTTTCAATCGCGGCGGGCATCACCACCGGGCAGATCGATGCCTGGCTGGGCGGCGGCCAGGCCGTGGTTCGCACCATGCCCAACACGCCGGCGCTGCTGGGCGCAGGCGCCACGGGGCTTTACGCCAACCCGGCCGTGGACGCCGACGGGCGGCGCGCGGCGGAAACCCTGATGCAGGCCACCGGCATCACCGCCTGGATCACCGACGAGGCGCTGATGGACGCCGTGACGGCCGTGTCGGGCAGCGGCCCGGCCTACGTCTTCCTGTTGGCCGAGGCCCTGCAGGCCGCCGGCGAAGCCCAGGGCCTGGCGCCGGACACAGCGCGCCGCCTGGTCGTGCAGACCCTGCTGGGCGCCTCGCGCATGCTGGATGAATCGTCCGATCCGGCGGCGGTGCTGCGCCAGCGCGTCACCTCGCCGGGCGGCACCACCCAGGCCGCCATCGAGAGTTTTGAAGCCGGCGGCTTCCGCGCCCTGGTCGACCAGGCCGTGGCCGCGGCCACCCGCCGCGGGCGCGAGCTGGCCGCGGGCAGCCAGTGACCGGTGCGCCACCCGGTCTTGATGGACTCGACACAGCCGTGGGGCGATGATGGTCCATCGCTCCGCGGAGGCCTGTCCATGCATCGCTCACCCGTTCGCACGATCGTCCTGGGGCTGTTCGCGCTGTTGCTGGCGCTGCCCGCCTTCGCCGACAACTCCACCCGGGCCGGTGGCTACGTGGTGCACCACAACGCCGTGCCCACCACCAGCCTGACGCCCGACGTGGCGCGCCAGTACGGCATCACCCGGTCGGCCAACCGCGCGCTGGTGAACATCTCGGTGCGCCAGGGAGAACTTGGCGCCGACCGCGCCGTGCAGGCGTCGGTGAAACTGGTGGCCACCAACCTCAACGGCCAGCGCCTGGACCTGCGGGCGCGCGAGGTGCGCGAAGGCGACGCCGTGTACTACCTGGCCGAGGCCCGCATCACCGGCAACGACACGCTGGTGTTCGACCTGGAAGTGACGCCCGAAGGCGCCACGGCACCGATCAAGGCCAGCTTCCGCCAGGAATTCTTCGCCAGGTGAGTCTTCTGCTGGTGCGCCATGGCCAGGCGAGCTACGGCGCCGCCGACTACGACAACCTGTCCGAACGCGGGCAGCTTCAGTCGCGGCTCCTGGGCCAGTGGCTGGTGCGGGGCCGCCACCGTTTCAAGGCCGTGGTGGTGGGCGGCATGCGCCGGCACCGGCAGACCGCCGAAGGCGTCGCGGCCGCCTTCACGCAACAGGGGCTGGCCCTGCCCGATTTCGTCGCCGACCCGGGCTTCGCCGAGTTCGACCACGAAGCCGTGTTCGGCGCTTTCCTTCGACGCGACCCCAGCGACCCGATCGTGGTGGCCAGCCGCAGCGGCAAGCCGCGCGACGTCGGCCTGATGCTGCAGGCGGCGCTGCTGGCCTGGGCGCGCGACGAACTGCCGGGCCTGCCCGAATCCTGGGCCGCCTTCGGCCAGCGCGTGCAGTCGGCAGGCGATCGCCTGGAAGCGCTGGCCGGAGACGACGAAGTGCTGGTGCTCAGCTCGGGCGGCGTGATTTCCCGGCTGGCCCAGATCGCGCTGGACGTGCCCGACCACCGGGCCGTCGAACTCAACCTGGCGCTGCGCAACAGCGCCCTGTCGGAATTCCATCCGCACGGCGGCCGCTTGCGCCTGGGCTCGTGGAACGCCCTGCCGCACCTGCACGGCGAACGCGAGCTGTGGACCTACTACTGAACCCCCTGCCCGCACGCCGGGCCGCCCCGACAACGAGACGCCGATGACTTCTGAACGCCCCGCCACGCTGTTCCCCTTCTCCGAGCGCTCGCGCGAACTGCAGGCCAAGGTCGCCGCCTTCGTCGCCGACAAGATCATCCCCGCCGAGGCGGAGTTCGCCGCGCACGATGCCGATCCGGCCACGCGCTGGACGCCGGTGCCGCGCATGCAGGCGCTGAAGGCGGAAGCCAAGGCCGCCGGCCTGTGGAATCTGTTCCTGCCCGACGCGCGCCTGGGCGCCGGGCTGAGCAACCTCGACTACGCGCCCATCGCCGAGCTCACCGGCCGCTCCCTGCATGCCCCCGAGGCCTTCAACTGCAGCGCGCCCGACACCGGCAACATGGAAGTGCTGGCCCACTTCGCCACGCCCGGACAGCAGGCGCCGTGGCTGCCGCGGCTGCTGGCCGGCGAGATCCGCTCGGCCTTCGCCATGACCGAGCCCGACGTGGCCAGCTCCGACGCCACCAACATCGCCATGCCGATCGTGCGCGAAGGCGATGAGTTCGTGATCAACGGCCGCAAGTGGTGGACCACCGGCGGCGGCCACCCGCACTGCGAGATCCTGATCGTGATGGGCGTGACCGACCCCGACGCGGCCGCGCACCGCCGCCAGTCGATGGTGCTGGTGCCGATGGCTACGCCGGGCGTGCGCGTGGTCCGGCCGCTCACTGTTTTCGGCTACGACGATGCGCCGCATGGCCACGTCGAAATGGCGTTCGACAACGTCCGCGTGCCGGTGGCCAACCTGCTGCGCGAACGCGGCAGCGGCTTCGAGATCGCCCAGGCGCGGCTGGGACCCGGCCGCATCCACCACTGCATGCGCCTGATCGGCCTGGCGCAGCGAGCACTGGAAATGATGGTGGCGCGCGCCAAGAGCCGCGAGGCCTTCGGCCGTCCGCTCGGCGGCCACGGCATGGCGCAGGAAGCCATCGCGCTGTCGCGCTGCGAAATCGAACAGGCACGCCTGCTCACCCTGCAGGCCGCCGCGGCACTGGACGCCCACGGCAACAAGGGCGCCAAGGACCTGGTCGGCATGATCAAGATCGTTGCCCCGCGCATGGCCTGCGCGGTGATCGACCGGGCCATGCAGGTGCACGGCGGCGGCGGCCTGTCGCAGGACCATTTCCTGGCGCAGGCCTACGCCGGCGCACGGTCACTGCGCCTGGCCGACGGGCCGGACGAAGTGCACATCGCATCGCTCGCCCGCTCGATGCTCAAGGCCTGACCATGGCGCATCCGCTGGATCTGCCCGTTGACGCACTGGCCTCGTACCTGGAAGAGCAGGTGCCGGGCTTCCAGGGCCCGCTGACGGCCACCAAGTTCAAGGGTGGCCAGTCCAACCCGACCTACCTGGTGGAGGCCGCCAGCGGCCGCTACGTGCTGCGCCGCAAACCGCCGGGCCAGCTGCTGCCGTCGGCGCATGCGGTGGACCGCGAGTTCCGCGTGCTGCAGGCGCTGCACGGCACCGCGGTGCCGGTGGCCAGGCCGCTGCACCTGTGCGCGGACGAATCGGTGGTCGGCTCGATGTTCTACCTGATGTCGTACGTGGACGGCCGCATCTTCTGGGACCCGTCCCTGCCCGACGCCACGCCGGCACAGCGCGCCGACATCTACGCCGCCATCATCGACGCCATGGCCGCACTGCACACGGTGGACCCCGCGTCCGTGGGCCTGGCCGACTACGGCAAGCCGGGCGGCTACTTCGAACGCCAGCTCAAGCGCTGGGGCGAACAGTACCGCGCCAGCGAGACGCGGCCGATCGCCGCCATGGACGCCCTGATCGAGCGCCTGCCGGCCCGCTGCCCCGCAGACGACGGCAGCGGGGCGCTGGCGCACGGCGACTTCCGCATCGACAACCTGATGTTCCACCCCAGCGAGGCGCGCGTGATCGCGATCGTGGACTGGGAGCTGTCCACGCTGGGCCACCCGCTGGCCGACCTGGGCTATTTCTGCATGGCGCTGCGGCTGCCGCGCAACCCGGCGCTGCCCGGGCTGGCGGGCCTGGACCGCGCCGCGCTGGGCATTCCCGACGAAGCGTCGCTGCTGGCGCGATACTCGGCGCTTACCGGCAGGCCCATCCCGGCTGACTGGCCGTTCGTGCTGGCCTTCAGTTTCTTCCGGCTTGCGGCCATCGCCCAGGGCGTGGCCAAGCGCGCCGAGCAGGGCAACGCGTCCAGCGAACAGGCGGTGCAGGCCGGGCGCATGACCGAGATGCTGGCCCAGCTCGGGCTGGAAGTGCTGGGCTGAGATTCAGCGCGCGGCGCAGCGTGCCGGGTCGGTGGACGTGGCCGGCAACTGGTCGCGCGCGGCGGTGAGTGCGGCAAGCCAGGGCGAATCGGGCGCCAGCACTTCCAGCGCTACTTCCAGCACCCGGCGCGCGTGCGCGCGGCAGCCGGTTTCGGCCAGCACGCTGGCGTAGTTGTTTGAAAGCACCGGTTCGCGCGGCGACGCCGCCAGGCCCCGGGCGAACGACGCCAGCGCGGCCTCGCGATCGCCGGCGGCGTAATCAAGATTGCCCAGCGCCAGGTACGCACGGTGGTCGTCGGGCCAGCGCTGCCGCCCCGCTTCCCAGGCCACGCGTGCCGCCGCTGCGCCGCCCACCGGTTCGAACGCAGCCACCGCCTCGGCATAGCGCAGCGGGTTGGCGCGCGCGGGCAGTTCGCCCGGCCGCAGCGCCACGATGCCCCAGCGGTCGGCCCAGTCCCAGGTGCGCAGGAAGCTGCGCGCGCGCGTGGGCTTGGCTTCGTCCACGCCGGTATTGAGCACCAGCCGGTTGCGCGCCGGGTCGCTGCCTACGACCACCGCGTAGTGCCAGCGCGGCACGCTGGGGGTGAGCACGTTCTGCAGCACCAGCACCGGGCGACCGGCCTGGAGCTCGGCCAACACGGCGTCGGTATCGCGGTCGATCACATACGGGATCCGTCCCGCGCGGCGGCTGGCGCCCAGAAGCTCCAGCTGCAGGCTGCCCTGCCGCTTGGGCAGGTAGACCTGCGGCTCAAGCTGTTCGGGGGTGATCTGCACACCGCTGGCGCCCAGCAGCCCGGCCAGGGCTGCGGGACCGCACTGGTATTGGGTTTGCGGATGGAAGGGCACGCCGCCCAGCAGCAGGCTGTCGCCGGCGGGCAGCGCCAGCTTCGGATTCACCGAACAGGCGCACAGGCCCAGCAGCGCCAGCAAGAAAAAGGCGCGCACCGGCCAAGCCGGCGCGCGCCCGTTATCGGCCAAGGTCAGACCTTCTTGAAGATGTCGATCGCGCCGGTCAGCTCGAGCACGATCAGGATCACCAGGATCAGGCCAAGCACGCCCAGGACACCGCCGGCCGGGGCCTGCTCCATCTGGCTGTGCAGCTGGGCCAGCTCGGCGTCGCTGAGCGAGGCCACGCGCGAATCGACGTCGGCCAGGTCAACGCCCATGTCCACCATCATCCTGGCAACGTCGGCGCGGGCCAGGGTAGCGCGCACTTCGGTTTCCAGATCAGCGCGCGACTCCACCGCAACCGCCTGCTGGGTGGAGATCATGGTGGCGTTGGCCATCGAGGTGGTGCCGACGAAAACGAGGGCGACGGACAGTGCGAACGCAAGGATCTTCGAGGCCATGGTGGGCTCCTACAGGGGTTGAGTCTTCCTTATCGCACATTAGCGCCGCGCACTGTGCGCGCAGGCGCACAGAGGGGCACGATCGGGCCGTTCAGCTTCGGGACGCGGCCCAGCGCTGGATATGCCTGGCCATTTCGGCCACGCCGTCGGTCAGGGCCGCGGGCCCGGGCTGCAGGATGATCGGCGACTTGATCTCGTGCAGTTCGCCGTCGCGCACGGCCGGCACGGAGGCCCAGCCCGCACGCGCGGCGACCTTGCCGGGCTGGAACTTCTTGCCGCACCACGAGCCGAAAACGATGTCGGGCGCACGGGCGATGATCTCGTGGTCATCGGCCAGGATGCGGTACTTGGCCAGCGACTGCGCCGCCAGCTCCGGGAAGATGTCGTCGCCGCCGGCAATGCGCACCAGCTCGGCCACCCAGCGGATGCCGCTGATGCGCGGCTCGTCCCATTCCTCGAAGTACACCTTCGGACGGCACGGCAGCTTCGCCGAGGGCTCGGCGGTGGGATCAACCCCCCACAGCAGCGCGTCCGCGGAGGCGGTGGCGCGGCCGGCGACACCCCCCACCGCACACC
>NZ_JAIBFH010000482.1 GCF_019459675.1 Arenimonas sp. | reverse complement strand
CTTCGCCGGGCTGAACTCCGACGCGTCGGTGTCGGTGGTTTCGTGCAGGTCGATGTGCAGCACGAAACGCGCGCCCAGCGACGCCACCAGCCGCGTCAGCGCGGCCGACTCTTCGGCCTGCCCGCCTTCGCGGAACTGCCGGTTGGGGTCCACCGCATCGCCGTTCCAGCGCTGGATGCGTTCGTATCCCCACGGGCTCACGCAGGGCGCCACCAGCAGGTTGCAGCGTCCGGCGTAGTCGCCCGCGTGATGGTCCAGGAACTGCAGCGCGCCGTGCACGCCGCTGGTCTCATAGCCGTGTACGCCGCCGGTCACCAGAGCGCACGGCAGCGCGGGGTCCCAATCGCGGGACTTGAGTGCGAACAGCGGGTACTCATCGGCGCCGTAGGAAATGCGGCCGTAATCCATCACGTCGAAACGAGAGCGCAGCGTCTCGACGGGCTTGATCACGTCGTCGGCGTAGCTGCGCTGGACGGCCTGTTGCGCCCGCCATGCGGCCACTTCCGCGGGACCCCAGGGCTGGCCGGGCGTGCCGATCGGGTACGGGTGGGCATTGGTCATTTTCCGGTCTCCTTATTTCTTGTCGTCCTGGGGCTTGTTGACGAACTTCTCCAGCACCTTCTTGCCTTCGGGCGACTGCGCCAGGCCCTCGAGCATGCTGGCCACGGCGGTGCCGCCGTCGGCGGAGAACAGGTCCATCACGCTCGAAAGGCCCTTGCCGGGCGAGCCCGCATTGGAAATCACTTTCACGTCGGCCGTCTTCAGCGCCTCGGCCTGCGCCATGCCCACGGCCTGCGCGGCTTCGATGTTGCGGATGCCCAGCAGGTAGGTCTGGTAGCCCTGGTCGCTGCCGATCTTTTCGGCCAGCTTGATCTGCGCGTCCACCGGCGCCATCAGGATCGCGGTCTCAGCCGAACCCTTGGCGTGGCCTTCCAGCGCGATGCCCTCGGCGTTGCGCTTGGCGGCTTCCAGCTGGCCCTCGGCGGTCAGCACGGTCTGCTGCTTGTTGCCCTCGGCCGACACGATGGCCACCTGCTTGGTGCCTTCGGCCGAAACAATCGCCACCTGCTTGGCGGCGTCGGCCTGCACGATGGCCACTTCCTTGGCCTGGGCGGCGGTGATGACGGCCACTTCGCGGCTGATCTCGGCGCCGCGCACGTTCTTCACCTGCACCACGTCCATTTCCTTGGCCGCGGTTTCGCGCTGCTGCACCTTCACCTGCTGGGAAGCCTGCTCGTTGGCCACGCCCACGTTCTTGTCCTTTTCAGCCGTGCGCAGGCCCACCTGTTCAGCGGCCAGCTGGCGCGACATCTCGATCTCGCGCTTGGCGGCAATCTCGGCCATCTCGGCCTGGCGGCTGTTGTCGGCCACCACCAGGCGCGACTCGCGCTCGATGCCCGACGTGCGCTTGGCCATGATGTTGTGGATGACGTCGCTGTCCTTGGAATCGCGGATGTCCATCAGTTCGATGTTCTTGATGGCCTCCACGCCCCAGCCGCCCAGCTGTGGCTGCACTTCCTTGGTGAACGCTTCGCCGAAACGGCTACGGTCGAGCATGATCTGGTCGATCTCGTGCGCGGCCAGCACCGTGCGCACCGAGCCCTGCACGATGGCGGTGAGCTGTTCCTTCAGTTCCTCGAACGAGGCCACGCGCTGGGCGCAGGTGTTGGAGTCGCTGATTCGGAAGAAGGCCATCACGTGCACCAGGAACGGCACGCGCTCCTTGTCGTACGCGGCGTAGTCCGGCAGGTCGATCGAGAAGTTCGACACCGGCAGCGTCACCCGCTGCAGGCCGATCAGCGGCAGGCGCGACGGCCATTCGTAGTAGGTGTTGCTGTCGAAGCCCTTGCCGTAGGAAACGGTGTTGTTGCGCGTCTGCACGATGTGCACTTCATTCACAGGCACCACGCGGCGCAGGGCGATGACCCAGAAGAAGAGGACAACCGCGACGAGTGCGACGGCGAGGCCGACGGCCAGCAGAACGATGGACGTGCCGAGCATGGGGATTCCTGATGACGGGGGCGGAATGCCAAGTATAACGGCGGGCCTCCGCCAGGGAGCCGATGGCCCCACCGTTGGCGCCGGGCCGCAGGAACGGGGTCAGGTCCACTCAATAAGTGAACGTGACCCGGTTCCTGATTTTGCGGGGTTTTTTGGTGGGTTGGGTATTTTGGGGGGCGGGGGCGTTTGCCCGGTAAAGGCAGCTGGATTCCCCATGCGTATCGGCATTGATTTTGGCACCAGCTATTCGGCGGCCGCGGGCGTGGTGGACGGGACGCTGGTGCACGTGCCGTTCGGCGACCAGAGTCAGTTCCGCACCGCCGCCTACTTCCCGCGCGAGCTGCCCGAAGGCGAGGATTTCGAGCTCACCGCGGCGCTGGAGGACGAAGTGCTGACGCTGGTGCGCGCGAGCAAGCGCGACCAGGAACGCCAGCTTCGTGACCATCGCCAGCGCCTCGCCGAAGCCGCAAGGCCCGGCAGCCAGGCCAACCGCCTGGCCATCCCCGAACCCGTGGTGCAGTCCGACGAAGCGCTGACGCAACAGGCCGTCAACACCATCCGCAGGCGCTGGCTGCAGGAACAGCACGCCCGCGAAATCACCGCCCGCGACTCACTGTCGTCGGCGCAGTTCGGCGAAGGCGCCATCGACGCCTACATCGACGACCCGCGCGGCCGCCTGTTCCAGTCGCCCAAGTCCATGATCGGATTCCGGCTTCTGCCCGGCGTGCAGGAAGTGGTGCAGACCGTGCTCACCAGCATCCTGTCGCACATCCGCATCACCGCGCAGCAGCACCTGGGCCACGACGTCGACAGCGCCGTTGTGGGCCGCCCCGTGCACTTCAAGAGTTCTATGGGCGCCGCAGGCGACCAGCAGGCGCTGGAGATCCTGCGCGAAGCCGCCACCGCCGCCGGTTTCGACCACATTGATTTCATGTACGAGCCCGAGGCCGCCGCGCTGGACTACCACCTGCGAGCGCCCGATCGGCACGTGGTGCTGGTGGTGGACATCGGCGGCGGCACCTGCGACCTGTGCCTGGCGCAGGCCGGCGGTGCGCAGGACTTCGTGCCGCTGCAGTCCTGGGGTGACGCCACCGGCGGCAGCGACGTGGACTACTGGCTGAACCTGCTGCGCTTCATGGGCCACTTCGGCCGCAATATCGGCACGTCCCCGAACCACATCTACTCCGAAGCGGCGATGGTCTCGGACGTGGTGCGCCAGGCCACCTTCAAGGGCTACGACTTCCGCGACTACGCGCCGCCCTACCGCGAGCGCCTGCTGGCCCTGCAGGCCGACGCCAACACCGTTCGCATGGCGCGTGCGGCCGAGCAGCTCAAGATCCACCTTTCCACCCAGCCCGAAGGCGCGGCGTCGCTGGACTACATCGAGGCCGGCCTGGGCGCCACCGCCGAACAGGCTGATCTGGCCGCCTCGGCGTCCTTCTTCATCACCCGGCTCGATCGCCTGCTGGAAACCGTGCAGAGCGCGCCTCTGCCGCAGCCCTCGCGCATCCTGCTGACCGGGGGCGGCTCATCGGCACCCTACGTGGCCCAGGCCGTGCAGGCGCGCTACCCGGGCGTGGCGCTGGTGCGCGGCGAGCCTTCGCTGGCGATCGTGTCGGGCCTGGCAAAAGCCGCATCGCTTTAGCCCGGCGCGGTCAGGCGGCGATCGGCAGCACACCGCGAACCACGTGCACTGGCCCCGCCGGGATCAGCCTCCGCAGCCGCCGCAGCACGTCGAGGCCTGTGGCACGATCTGGTCGTCAGCCAGGTGCCAGCCCACCGACCGCGCCGCATCCTGCAATTCGCACGATGACAGACTGGCCGACACGCGCAGGTGCTGGCCCAGCGGATCGCGGTCCACCAATGCGGCCGGATCACGCTGGGCCATGGCGCCACGGAAACGTTCCAGGTCCGGGCCGGACCCGGCAAGAGCAATATGAAACTGCATGGCAAGCCCTCTTCGCGTGCGCGCCGGTGTGGCGCCGTGGCAGTCATGGTGGTTTGGCGCAGCGTCGGGCGCCCTGATCTGGATCAGGCTCAAGCGGTTTCGCCGCGCCGACCAGCGACGGGCGATAAACGCGCAACAACGCGGCCCAAACCCCGCACCGGCCACTTTGCGAAATGCGCGGCGGCGCACGCAGACCGTCCCGCAAGCTGCGCTAACATCGGGTCCCCGATGGGCTGGAACAATGACGGAATGACCCGTGTTTTGTGAACCAATCCGCAGAGCGCTGCAGGGCCTTGCCGTCCTGGGCATCGCGCTGGCCGCCGCGCCGGCGCAGGCGCTGGACCCGGACCGCGCCATCGGCCACTTCACCCACGTTTGGTACGAGAACCAGCTGCCGCAGGGCACCGTGCTGTCGATCACCCAGCGCGCCGACGGTTCAATGTGGCTGGCGACCTATGGCGGCCTGGTGCACCACAGCGGCGCCGGCTTCAACACGATCGATCCGCGCCTTGAGCCGGCCTTGAAAAGTTCCGCCATCACCGCGGTCAGCGCCGACCCTGACGGCACGCTTTGGGTCGGCACGCTGAACGGCGGCCTGTACCGGCGCAGCGGCCGCGAACTCGAGCCAGTCGCCCTGCCCTCCGGCGTGGAAAGCATCTTCGGCATCGTCACCGACCGCGACAGCGCGCTGTGGCTCACCACCAACGCCGGCGTGGTGCGCGTGGTGGGCGGCGTGCCGCAGCTTTTGGGCGAGCAGGAGGGTTTTCCGCCGCGCGGTTTCTATCGCGCCATCGTCGCCGACCCGGCCGGCGGGGTATGGATAGCCGCTGACGGCCTGGGCGTGGTGCGCTGGCACAGCGGCCAGGTAGAGGTTTACGACCAGGACCGCGGCCTGCCCAGCAACGCGGTCTACAGCCTGACCATGGACGCGGCCGGCGTTGCCTGGGCCGGCACCCAGGACGGGCCGGCATTCTTCACCAACGGCCGCTTCCAGCGCGACCCGCGCGCCTCCGCCCTGGACGACGACCGCGTCTACTCGATCCACGGCGACCGCGACGGCAACGTCTGGTTCGCACCGTTGGACAAGGGCATATGCCGGCTTTCCGCCAGCCGCTTCGACTGCGACGAAACGCTCAAGGGCATGCGCGGCGAAACCGTGCGCTCGATGTTCCAGGACCACGAAGGCAGCCTGTGGATCGGCACCACGTCCAGCGGCATACACCGGCTGAGCCAGTCCAAGCTGATCACCGTCACGGGCCAGATGGCTTCCAACGCCGTGCGCGCGGTACACCAGGACGCCAGCGGCGCGCTGTGGGTGGGCACCGACGGCGCCGGCCTGGCGCGCTACCAGGAGCCCGGCCTGGTGCCCGCCGCCGCCTACAACGCCAAGCTTCCCAGCCAGCTGGTGCGCGCCATCGAAACCACGGCCGATGGCCACCTCTGGGTGGCGGGCACCGAAGGCGTCACGCGCTTCAAGCCAGACGGCAGCGCCCGCAGCTTCGGTATCGGTGACGGGCTGCCGGGCACGATCGCATTCGCCTTCGCGCCGGCGCAGGCGGGCGGCCTGTGGACCGCCACGCTGCAGGGCGTGGCGCGCATCGTGGGTGACACCGTGGAGCCGCTGGAAGCCACCCGCGGCGACGACGCCCGCGCGCTTTATGAAGATCCCGGCGGACGCCTGTGGATTGGCCTGCGCAGTGGCCTGAGATGCCTTTACAAAGGCGTACTGGACCGCTGCGGCACCGACGGTCTGCCCGGCAGCAGCGTGTTCGCCTTCCATCCCTCGGACAACGGCGACCTGTGGCTGGGCACCAGCGTGGGCCTGGTGCGCGTGCGCGACGGCGTGGCCACGCGCTACCTGCAGCGCGCAGGCTTCCACGGTGACGCCGTGTTCGCGATCCTGGACGACGGCCTGGGCCATTTCTGGGTGAGTTCAAACCGCGGCATCGCCCGCCTGGCGAAAACAGACCTGGCCGCGCTGGATCAGGACGAGAACGCCGTGATGCAGCCGGCCTGGTACGGCGTCAGCGACGGCATGCTCAACGCCCAGGCCAACGGCGCCTCGCAGACGCCGGCCCGGCGCAGCCGCGACGGCCGCCTGTGGTTTGGCACGGCCAATGGCGTGGTGGTGGTGGACCCGGCCAACGTGCGCATGAACCTTCAGGCGCCGTCGGTGCAGGTGGAGCGTCTGCTGGTGGACGGCGCGGACGTAGACCCCGGCAACGCTGGCCGGCTTGGCCCCGGCGTCGAGCGCATCGAACTGCAGTTCGCGGCCATGAGTTACGTAGCGCCTTCGGCCGTGCGCTACCGTTTCCGCATGGAGGGCTACGACAGCGACTGGAGCGTCGCTACGGCCGGCCGCAGCGCCAGCTACACCAACCTGCCGCCGGGCGACTATGTCTTTCGCGTGGCCGCCAGCAACAACGACGGCGTGTGGAATGAAAGCGGAGCCAGCCTCGCCTTCACCCTCGTGCCGCGCTGGCACCAGACCACCTGGTTCCGCCTGATCGCGGCATTGGCGCTTCTGGGCATCATCGGCGCCGGGGTGTGGTTCCGCCTTCGCGGCGCGCGCCGGCGCGAGCGCGAACTCACCCGCGAAGTCGCCCAGCGTACCGACGCCCTGCGCGAGGCGAACGAGCAGCTGGTGCGCATCGCGGCGCTGGACGCCCTGACCGGCATCGCCAACCGCCGCGAGTTCAACCGGCAATTCCTGCAGGCGTGGCATCACCACGCCGCGCGCAGTGCACCGCTGGCGGTTTTGATCGCCGACATCGACAGCTTCAAGCACTACAACGACACCTACGGCCACCTGGAAGGCGACGCCGCACTGGCGGCCGTCGCCGGCGCGATCGCCGGCGCGGTGCGCGGTGAAGCCGACCTGGCCGCGCGCTACGGCGGCGAGGAGTTCGCCGTGTTGCTGCCCGACTGCGGACCGGATCAAGCCATGGCGGTGGCCCAGAAGATGCTGGACGCCGTGCGGGCGCTGGGTATTGCCCACCGGGCTTCGGACGCGGCGGGCATCGTCACGCTCAGCGTGGGCGTGGCAAGCCTGGTGCCGCCGCCGGGCGGACAACCCGACGGCGTGCTTCGCGCGGCGGACGTCGCCCTGTACCGCGCCAAGGACGAGGGGCGGAACCGGGCGATCCTGTCCTGACGGGAGCCCGGCACACCGACGACCGCCGACGTTGCGCGCTGCGCAACGCCGGTGATCCCGTCAACCCACTGCGTCAATCACCGCCTGGGTAAAGGCCGGGATGTCGTCGGGCTTGCGGCTGGTGATCAGGTGGCCGTCCACGACCACTTCGGCGTCTTTCCAGCGGGCGCCGGCGTTCTCGATGTCGGTCTTCAGCGACGGCCAGGACGTCAGTTCGCGGCCCTTGACGGCGCCCGCTTCCACCAGCAGCCAGGGGCCGTGGCAAATGGCTGCCACCGGCTTGCCGGCCTTGTCGAAAGCGCGGATGAAGGCGATGGCGCCGGCGTCGATGCGCAGCTTGTCGGGATTGATCACGCCGCCCGGCAGCACCAGCGCGGCATAGTCGCCGGGCTTGGCCTGGGCAAGCTCAAGGTCCACGTCCACCGAGTCGCCCCAGTCCTTGCCTTTCCAGCCGCGGATCTTGCCGGGCGCCGGCGCGATCACGTCGACGGTGTACCCGGCCTTCTTCAGAAGAGCGCGCGGCTCCATCAGTTCGGACTGCTCGAAGCCGTCGGTGGCGAGGATGGCGATACGTTTGGCGTTGCTCATGGCTGGCTCCACTCATTCGGGGGGAGCACAAGTATGATCACCGCGCACTTGCCCTACGGTGAACACCCCCGTCGGAACAACGCGCCTTTTCCAATGCTGTCACGCTGCAATAACTTCTTCCGGGCGCTACTGCACGGCGATCCAGTCCACCGACAGTGCGAAAGCACCTTCGCGCTTGTCGCCAATCAGCAGGCCAATCTCGCGTACGTTCGCCGCGTCCATCGGCGGGCCCTGCAGTGCGAAGCCACGCACCGTGGGCTGCAGCGACGACAGCGGCAGCCTCACCTGCGTCCATTCGCCCGCCGTGGTCTTGAACTCGGCGCCGTAGGACACCGACAGGCCGCGGTAACGGGCATCGGTGGCCAGCCGCAGCTGGTAGCTGCGGCCGTCGCCGCGCACGCGCAGCACCACTTCGGTGGCGTCGCCCAGGTCGAAGTCACGGCCCACGGTGCGCACCGAAGAAAAACCACCGTTGTTGGCCAGCGACAGTACGCCGCTGAAGTCCAACTGGTTGTCGCCCATCACCGGGCCGCCGCTGGAAAGGCCGCCCATCACGCCGTCGTTCACCGCAACCCAGCGCGGCTCCTGCGGGCTGCTGTCGAAGTTCATCAAGGTACGCATGGCGGACTCCGGGGCAGAGGCGGCGCCCAACAGGGGCAGCAGGCCGATCAGCAGCAACGTGGCGGGAATTGGTTTCATGACGGCATTCGAACGCCGCAGGCGTCACCGCCACGTGAGGGACCTGGTGCGACGGCCGCCCTGCCCGACCCGAAGGGTTACGCCTGCGTCGGCCCGTCCGCCCCCTCGCCCCGCCGACGCCGGTCCAGCCAGCGCATCACCGCCGCGGCGCTCAAACCGTGCAGCACGATGGAAAACACCACTACCAGGCAGACCAGCGCCCACAGTTCCTCGTCGTCGTGGAATCGGGCGTGATTCACGGCGTAAGCCAGGTAGTAAAGCGAACCTATGCCCCGTACGCCGAAGACGGCAATGGCCCAGCGGTCGCGCTGCGCCAGGTCGGTGCCAAGCAGCGACAGCCAGCCGGCCAGCGGACGCACCACCAGAACGAACAGCAGTGCGAACACGATTTCGGGCCACGACACCCGCGACAGTATTCCTCCCGCCAGCGCGCCGCCCAGCAGCAGCAGCATCAGCGCCATCAGCAGCTTTTCGCACTGCTGGGCGAAGGTATCGAGGATCTTGTGGTAGTTGTTGTCGCTTTCTTTCTGGCGCACCACCAGGGCGGCGACGAAGACCGCGAGGAAACCGTAGGTGTGGCAAAGCTCGGCAACGCCGTAAACCGTCAGCGTGATCGCCAGCGCCGTCAGCCCGTCGCTGCTGGCCGACAGGGACGGTTCGCGCTCGGTGCGGAAGATCAGGTGCATCAGCCCATAGCCCACGCCCCAGCCGATGGCGATGCCGCCCAGCACTTTCCACAGCAGGTCCACCGCCAGCCATTGGCCCCAGTCCATCGGCTCGCCGGCGGTGGCCAGCGCCAGCGCAATCGCCAAACCCACGAACGGAAAAGCCAGGCCATCGTTGAGCCCGGCTTCCGAAGTCAGGACGAAGCGCACCGGATCCTCGCCGCCCTCGCCCGGCGCATACACCTGCACGTCCGACGCCAGCACGGGGTCGGTAGGTGCCAGCACCGCGCCCAGCAGCAGCGCCGTGGCAAAGCCATAGCCCATCCAGGCATAGCCCAGCCACATTCCCGCCGCGATGGTGAGCGGCATGGCGATGCCCAACAGCCGCCACGTGTGACGCCAGCGGCGCCAGCCGAAACGCGTGTCGATGCGCAGGCCCACGCCCACCAGCGACACCAGCACCGTCAGCTCGGTCAAGCGCTCGGCAATCAGCGGGTAGCGCTGCGGGCTGGCCGCCGGAAGCGGCAAGGGAAGCATGTACACCAAGGCACCGCCCGCGACGAAAAGCAGGGGAACGGTGAGCGCGTTGCGCTTGACCAGGTGGGGTACCCAGGCCGCGCCCAGCAGGGCCAGGCCCACCAGGGTCAGCGCGAGTTTGTATTCGTCCATCGGTGGGCAGTATCCCGGTGCTGGCTTAATCGGAGCCACCCAGCGTCTTGGGTAACGCCGGCAAAGCGCGCAATGCCCGCGCAGGCAGCGCGGCCAATACCGTTATAGCGCACCAACAAACGCCCCATACGCCGCCAGCACCTCTTCGGGCGCCTCCACCTGCGGGTAGTGGCCCACGCCAGGCAGTTCGAACACCGGCGCCGCCGGCAGCAGCTCACGCCAGCGGGCCACGATGCTGCGCCCTGAGATGGGATCCTCCAGGCCGTTGATCAGGGCGATGGGCACCCCGGCCTGCAGCAGCGCGTGCACCCAGCGTTCGCGGTGGCGGCGACGCTCGGCGATGTAGCGCAGCAGCTTTGGCATCACGGCCTTGCCGCCGTCGCGGCACAGGCGCTGCCAGGCCTCGGCCATCTCGCCGTCAGGCCAGGGCCGGGCGCATACCTGCTTGAGGTTGGCCGTGAAGCGGCGCTCGCTGGTGAGGCGCGCCAGCAGCGGGCCCAGCGGGCTGGCCAGCAGGCGCTGCAGGCGCAGCGGATGCGTGGCCTCGGGAAACAGCCCGCCGTTGAGGAACGCCACCGACGTGATGCGGAACTTCAGCTGCCCCTCGCGCTGGCGCGCCAGCAATTCCTGCGCCACGGTGTTGCCATAGTCGTGGGCCAGGATCGCGACCTCGCCCACGCCCGTGGCCTCGGCCAGCGCCACCCACTGGTCGGCCGAGGCGGCGATGGAATAGGCGAAGCCACGCGGCTTGGCCGACGTACCGAAGCCCAGCATGTCCAGCGAAAACAGTTCGTACTTCTCGGCCAGCGCCGGCCAGACGCCGCGCCAGTCCCGGCTGGAGGTCGGGAAGCCGTGGATCAGCCACAGCGCCGGGCCCTCGCCGCCGCGGCGCGCCTGCAGCCGGTGGCCTTGGAAACGCAGCGCGAGATGGACGGCGGCGTCATGCGCGGAAACAGGATTTCCCGCAGTGAGCTCCTGCAGCCATACGCCCGCCGCCTGGTGGTTCATGGGGCGCGCTATGGTGGGTCGGATCACGGAAACGCTCGCATCTGATGGGGTTGTCGGTAGGCCATGTCCGGTGGACCGCGGGGCGCGGCTTGCGCCTGTCCAGATTGTCCCCGAGCGTCAACCCCGGCGCCAGTAAGCATCACGCGGCCCCCATGTCCGGATCGCCTTCGAAGGTGCGTAGCTGCCAGGACCCACCACCGCGACTCCAGGAGTCTTGCCCCATGTCTGCCTTGCCCACCCCGTTCCGCCCCGCGCTGCTGGCCGGCGCCATCGTGCTCGCCATCGCAACGCCCGCCTTCGCCCAGGAGGCGAAGCCCGCCCGTACGCTGATCGTGATGGACGGCTCGGGCTCGATGTGGGGCCAGATTGACGGCCGGCCCAAGCTCGAGATCGCCCGGGAAACGGTTGCCGACGTGGTGTCCAAGCTGCCGGCCAACCAGACCCTGGGCCTGGTGGCCTACGGACACCGCCGCAAGGGCGACTGCAAGGACATCGAGCTGATGGTGCCGCCGGCGCCGGGTACGTCGGCCCAGGTGCTGGACGCCGTCAACCGCATGCGCTTCCTTGGCATGACCCCGCTTTCCGAAGCCGTGAAGCAAGCCGCCGAGGCACTGCGCTACACCGAAGAAGCCGCCACCGTGGTGCTGGTGACCGATGGCCTGGAAACCTGTGCGGCCGATCCCTGCGCGCTGGCCACAGAGCTTGAGAACAGCGGCGTCAACTTTACTGCGCACGTGATCGGCTTAGGCCTGACCCCGGCCGCAGGCGCGAAGGTGGCGTGGCTGGCCGCGAACACCGGGGGGGGCTACCAGCCGGCTTCGGGGC
>NZ_JAIBFH010000478.1 GCF_019459675.1 Arenimonas sp. | reverse complement strand
CGGCCACCTGTACCTTGGTACAGGTGGCCCCACGCCCCGGGGCTGCGGACACTGCCTGCCTGATGATCCTCGGGGAAACGAAGGCATGTCCTTCCTGATCGTGCTTGGCGCCTTGGTGTTCCTGATGCTGGTGGCTTACCGCGGCTACAGCGTCATCCTGTTCGCGCCGGTGGCGGCGATGGGCGCGGTGCTGCTGACCGACCCCACCCTGGTGGCGCCGATGTTCACCGGCCTGTTCATGGACAAGATGGTGGGCTTCCTCAAGCTCTACTTCCCGGTGTTCCTGCTGGGCGCCATCTTCGGCAAGCTCATCGAGGTGTCGGGCTTCTCCAAGTCCATCGTGGCGGCGGTGATCAGGCTGTTCGGGGCCGACCGCGCGATGCTGTCCATCGTGGCGGTGTGCGCGGTGCTGACCTACGGCGGCGTGTCGCTGTTCGTGGTGGTGTTCGCGGTGTATCCGTTCGCCGCGGAAATATTCCGGCAGAGCGACATCCCCAAGCGACTCATCCCCGGCACCATCGCCCTGGGTGCTTTCACCTTCACCATGGACGCGCTGCCGGGCACGCCGCAGATCCAGAACATCATCCCGGCCTCTTTCTTCGGCACCGACACCTGGGCGGCGCCGGTGCTGGGAACCATTGGCGGCCTCTTCATCCTGGCGCTGGGCATGAGCTACCTGGAATGGCGCCGGCGCGTAGCGCGCGCCGCGGGCGAAGGCTACGGCACCGAACTGCTGAACGAGCCCGCACCTTTCGCCGGCGACCGACTGGCCAACCCCTGGGTGGCACTGCTGCCGCTGGTGCTGGTGGGCGTGTCGAACAAGGTGTTCACCGTGCTGATTCCGCAGGCCTATGGCGACAGCCATTCGTTCGTGCCCTCGGTGGTCGGCAACCCCACGCCGGTGGTGCAGGAGATTTCCAAGGTCGCCGCCATCTGGGCCGTGGAGGCCGCGCTGCTGGTGGGCATCCTGGCGGTGGTGGTCTTGGCTTGGCGCGCCGTCAGCACGCACTTCGCCGAAAGCACCAAGCCGGCGATCGGCGGCGCGCTGCTGGCGGCCATGAACACGGCGTCCGAGTATGGGTTCGGCGCGGTCATCGCCGCCCTGCCCGGCTTCCTGATCGTAGCCAACGCGCTGGGCGCGATTCCCGACCCGCTGATCAATGAAGCCGTGACCGTCACCGCGCTGGCCGGCATCACCGGCTCGGCGTCCGGCGGCATGTCCATTGCCCTGGCGGCGATGGCCGACACCTTCATCGCCAATGCCAACGCGGCGGGCATCCCGATGGAAGTGCTGCACCGGGTGGCTTCGATGGCCAGCGGCGGCATGGACACGCTGCCGCACAACGGTGCGGTGATCACCCTGCTGGCCGTGACCGGCCTCACGCACCGCCAGGCCTACAAGGACATCTTCGCCATCACCATCATCAAAACCCTGGCGGTGTTCGTGATCATCGGCGTGTTCTACGCCACCGGCTGGGTATGACGCATCGGGGCCGTCTCGCCTGACCGCACGGTGGCAGTGGACTTGCTGCATTGACAGCGTGGCGTGATGCTGGAAAATCGCGCCATGACCCAGCCCCATCGCAAGTCCCGATTCCACACCCTCGTCGCCGTGGTGCTTTGCTTCGCCAGCGGCATCGTCGGGTCCATCATCGGCCGCATCTACGGCGCGGCACTAAGCACCTCACCCGCTTGGATCGGGCCGGCCATTCTGATCGGGTCGCTGGCCTGTTTCGTGGCGGGCCTGCTGTTGCTGCCCACCGCCATCCGGTCTTTTCGCGCGCAGCGCTAGTCCTTGGTGCGGGTCCGCGACACGGCGGTCATGATGCCGATGCCCAGCACGATGATGCAGGTGATGCCGACATAAATCGGGGCGACGCCAGCGGTGATCAGCCCCCAGGCGATACCGCCGACAAGCAGGGCCAAGCCGATCAGGAACAGCGCAAAAGACATGGTGGTGTTTCCTCTGTCACTCCCGGCAGCGAGCCGGTGCCGACGCTGTGTAACCAGCGTGTGCCGTTGATAACACCGGGCGCCTGAACGGCCTGGGAGCCGCACCGCCCAGGCGGCGGTGCCGGTTCAGCATGGCGATGGAACAGCGCCCGGCCCAATGCCCGCACAGCGCGGCGGTCGGGCCCGGACGCCCTTGCCAGACGGGCTACGGAACGACCTCCGTGCCCTGGGACGACCAGACCTGCCAGCGGCCTTCGCGCCGCACGTAGGTGTCGATGTAGCGCACGCGCCGGGTGAACGCCTTGCCCTGTGCGTCCGTGCCCCGGGTGTGGAAGATGCCCGTGACGCGCGCACTGTCGCCATGCACCGTAGCGACAAGGTCGGTGCTGGACGCGTCCTCCAGCCGGTACTGGCCCACTCCCGCCAGCGTGGAAGCCTTGTCCTCCATCGCCCCGCGGCGGCTGGTGACCGCTATGAAATCCTCGGCAAGGTTGTGTTCGAACCAGGCCCGGTCGGCCGCGAGGTCGGCCTGGTTCCATCCCAGGTTCAGGGCCGTGACGGCGTGCACGTCGTCCGCGATGCGCGAGTCGGTGCCGGCATCGGCGTGCGCAGGGTCGCAGGCCAGTGACGGCGCCGCCATCAGCAGGCCGCACAGGGCGAGCGGGATCATGGGGTTCATCGGGTGGCTCCGGTCAGGGTTTGGGCACGTGCAGGGTCTTGCTGATCATCAGTGACCCCGACAGCGCGAACAGCAGCACCAGCGGATGCAGCTCCCAGCCCAGCTGCACGCTGCCGAACCAGAGCGCGTCGCCGATGCTGCCCTGCCACGTGGCGACGGCCAGTACGATCACCAGCGCCAGGCTGGTGGGAATGGGCGTGCCCTCGAAGTACTTCACCTTGCCTTCGTCGCCGGTCATCGACTCGGCCGTGACGTTATAGCGAGCCAGGCGGCTGACGCCGCAGCACACGAAGTACGACAGCACCAGCCAGTCCCAGCCGCCCTGCATGCCGCAGGCATAGGCCAACGCGGCCGGCGCCAGGCCGAACGAGATGACGTCCGAAAGCGAGTCCAGTTCGCGGCCCAGCGTGGACGCGGTGTGCCGCCAGCGCGCGATCTTGCCGTCCAGCGCGTCGAAGATGAAGGCCAGCGGGATCAGCGCCATGCCCCACAGCAGGTCGGACGTGCGGCCGTCCTGCAGGAAGCGCATGGCCGCAAACACCGCGCCGGTGCCGCAAAAGGCGTTGGCCAGGGTGAACCAGTCGGCGAGGTGGAACTCGCGCAGCATCGAGAAGTGGCGCTTCATGGGCGGAGTTTCCGGCAACAGGGACCTTCAGGGTGCCAAATCCGGCGGGCCATGGGTAGGCGCGAGTCCAGCCAGCAAAGAAAAACGGGGCCCGAAGGCCCCGTTGGTCTTGCCGGCGATGCCGCGGCCTTC
>NZ_JAIBFH010000477.1 GCF_019459675.1 Arenimonas sp. | reverse complement strand
CAGTTGCGCAGCACGGCGATGAGCTCGGGCGCCGCCAGCAGGCAGCCGATGCGCGCCGCGGCCAGCGCGTGCGCCTTGGACAGGGTGCGCAGCACGGCGACGTTGGGCTGCGCGTCAATGTTCGCGGCCAGCGAGGGCTGGTCGCTGTATTCGCCGTAGGCTTCGTCCACCACCACCAGGCAGCGGCCGTCGAGGCGCCGCGCCAGCGCTACGATCAGCCCGGGCGTGATGGCCTGGCCGGTCGGGTTCGCCGGCGAGCACAGGAACACCAGCTTGGCGCCCGAGGCCAGCGCGGCGTCGCCGATGGCCGCCAGGTCGGAGCGGAAACCGGCCTCGTCGTCCACCAGCGGCACTTCCACCAGCGGGGCGCCCTGCAGGCGCGCGCTGACGGCGTACATGCCGAACACCGGCGGCGAGACCACCACCGCGTCCCGGCCCGGTTCGCACAGCGCGCGCACCAGCAGGTCGATGGCCTCGTCGCTGCCGCGGCCCACCAGCACCTGCTCGGCGCGCACGCCGTACACCGTGGCCAACCGCTCGCGCAGCGCCGCAGGCTGCGGGTCGGGGTAGCGGTTGGCGCCCAGGCCGCCGTCGGCCGGATTGCGCCAGCTGCTTTCATTGGCGTTGAGCCAGACCGAGCCGGTGACGCCGGCGCGGCGCGCCGAGCTGTAGCCGGCGAAGGCGCGCAGGTCGTCTCTTACCAGGGAGATCGGCGACGTCATGACGCGGTCTCCAGGCGGCGAAGCACCGACTGCGCATGCGCCTCCAGGCCCTCGGCGCGGGCGATCTCGACCGCGCACGGGCCGATCAGGGCCAGCCCTTCCCGGCTGACTTCCTGCAGGCTGATGGTTTTCTGGAAGCTGGCCACGCTGACGCCGCTCCAGGCGCGCGCGGCGCCGTTGGTCGGCAGCACGTGGTTGGTGCCCGAGCAGTAGTCACCCAAGCCCTCGGGCGCGTAGTCGCCCAGGAACACCGAGCCGGCGCAGCTGACCTGGCCCAGCCATTCGCGCGGCTGGCGCAGGGCCAGGATCAGGTGTTCGGGGGCGTAGTCGTTGCTGATGGCGAAGGCGTCATCCAGCGAATCCACCAGCACCAGGCGCGCAAACTCCAGCGCACGGGTGGCGATGGCCTCGCGCGGCAGTTCGGCCAGCTGGCGCAGCACTTCGTCATTCACGGCGTCCAGCAGGGCCGCATCGTTGGTGAGCAGGATCACCTGCGAGTCCGGGCCGTGTTCGGCCTGGGACAGCAGGTCGGAGGCCACGTGCACCGGCGGTGCGCCGGCGTCGGCAATCACCAGCACTTCCGACGGGCCGGCCGGCATGTCGATGGCCGGGCCGCCCGACATCATCGCTGCCAACTGCTTGGCCGCCGTAACGAAGCGATTGCCCGGACCAAACAGCTTGTCGCAGCGCGGCACCGAATCGGTGCCCAGCGCCATGGCAGCGATCGCCTGGCCGCCGCCCAGCTTGAACACGCGGCGGATGCCGCACAGCGACGCGGCCGCCAGCACCGCCGGGTCGGCGCTGCCGTCGGCGCGCGGCGGCGTGCACAGCACCACCTCATCACAGCCGGCCAGCGCGGCGGGAACGCCCAGCATCAGCGCCGTGGAAGGCAGCGGCGCGGTGCCGGCCGGCACGTACAGGCCGACGCGGCGGATCGGGCGCAGGATGCGGCCGCAGCGCACGCCAGGCGCGGTGTCCACTTCGAACTCCGACGCCATGCCCGCGCGGTGCCAGGTGATCAGGCGTTCGCGCGCCTGCGACAGCGCCTCGCGCAGCGAGGCCGGCACGCTGGCCACGCCGGCGGCAAACTCTTCGGGCGTTACCTCGAACGCCGCCAGCTCGACGCCGTCGAAGCGACGGGTGAGCGCGCGCAGCGCGGTGTCGCCATCGGCACGGACCTGGTCGAACACCCGGCGCACGGCGGCTTCAACCTCGGCCTGGCCTTCGGCACCCGGGCGCGCCAGGCAGGCGGCGCGCTGCGCCTGATCCAACTGGTTCCAGACAATGCGCTTCATGCCAGCATCTGCTCCACGGGTAGCACCAGCAGGCCGGAGGCGCCGGCGCGCTTCATGTCTTCCAGCCGCTGCCAGGTCATGGCGCTGCGGCACAGGGCCTGCAGCGACACCTGGCCGGACTGGCCTTCGATGGCGGTCACGGTGGGCGGTTCGGCGTCGTGCAGCAGTTTTACAATGCCCGGCACCGCTTCACGGCTGGCCTGGAACAGCACCAGCTTGCTGGCGCGCACGCTCATCACGCCGTCCAGGCGCCGCAGCAGCATGGCCGCCAGCTCCGTGCGTTCATCGTCGAACGGCTGCGAAGGCGCCACCAGCATGGCTTCGCTTTCAAGGATCACCGCCACTTCCTTGAGCTGGTTGGCCATCAGCGTGCCGCCGGTGGAAACGATGTCGCAGATGGCCTCGGCCTTGCCCAGGCGCGGCGCTATCTCGACCGAACCCGACAGCATCACCGGCTCGGCGTCCACGCTGTTGTCGCGCAGCCAGCGCGCCATCAGCTGCGGATAGCTGGTGGCGATGCGCAGCCCGGCCAGGCGCCCGGGGCCGGTCCAATCCCAGTCGTTGGGCACCGCCACCGACAGGCGGCAGCGGCCGAAGCCGAGCTTGCGGATGGACCGGAAGGCTTCGCCGCGGCCGTCGGCCAGGCGCTCGCAGGCCTGTTCCTCCAGCACGTTGCCGCCGACCACGCCCAGGTCGCAGACGCCTTCGGCGATCAGGCCGGGGATGTCGTCGTCACGGACCAGCAGCAGGTCGATGGGCAGGGATTCGCCGTAGCAGAACAGCCGGTCGCGGCTTTCCCGGAACACCAGGCCGGCCCTGGCGAGCAGGTCGCGCGCGGGGTCGGACAGGCGGCCGGATTTCTGGATGGCAATGCGTAAACGGTCGTGCGTCCTCATGACGCCCTCCGGGTAAGTGAACGGTTGAATTCAGTGCGACGCGTCGTGGGCCGAGGGAGCCAGCCGATCGATGGCGATGCGGTAACCGCCGGACCCGAGGTCCAGGCAGCGGGCGACCCGGCCGATGGTGGTGACGCTGACACCGGTGCGGTCGTGGATTTCGCGGTAAGGCACGTCCGCCTTCAGCAGCGGCACCACGCGCCAGCGGTCGGCCATGGCCTCGAGCTCGGACGGGGTGCACAGGTCTTCCAGGAACGCACGCACCTCGCCCGGGCTGCGCAGGCTCAGGAAGGCCTGGATCAGGGCCTCCTGGGCGGGGTCGAGGGTCTGGCTGGCGGGGTCGCGGCGTTTCATTGCGCTAATGTAATAGCGTGTTATTACAAAAGCAAGCGTTTCCTGGCGATGGTCAAGCCAGGGCGGGCCTAATAAAGTGCAGGCTCCGGGGGGAAACCACTTGCCAGTCATACGCACCATCACGCTGCTGCTGGCCTTGACGCTGGCTTGGTTCGCCGGGCCGTCACTTGCCGCCGACCGCATCGTGCTGGCGGCGGACCAGCCGTCGCGATCGCTGGCCCCGCACCTGACCTATCGCGTCGACCCCGACGGTCGCACCGACGCCGCGGCCATGTTCGCCAGGGCCGCACGCGGCCAGTTCATGCCCATGCCGAAAGAAGGCACCGCCTTCGGCTTCACCAAGGGCGCGTACTGGTTCCATGGCCAGGTTTTCAACGACAGCCGCATCGAGCAACGCTGGCTGCTGGTGCTGCACTACCCGCTGCTGGACAACGTGGACGTGTACGTTCGCTACCCGGACGGCCGGGTGGAACACATGGCGTCGGGCGACACCCTGCCCTTCAGCGCCCGCAGCATCCGCTACCGGCACCCCAACTTCTGGCTCGACCTGCCCCAGCGCACCGAGGTGGACCTGTTGGTGCGGGTTTCCTCGCGCAGCTCGATGCAGGTGCCGCTGGCCGTCTACACGCCTACGGCGTTCGCCGAGTTCGAGCGCGATTCGCAGTTCGGCATCGGGTTGTTCTACGGCATCCTGCTGGCCCTGTTCTGCTACAACCTGGTGCTGTGGCTTTCCCTGCGCGACGCCAGCCACTTCTGGTACATGTGCCACGTCGGCGGCTTCGGCCTGGTGATGTTCTGCCTCAACGGCCTGGCGTTCGAGTACCTGTGGCCCAACTCGCCGTGGTGGGCAAACCAGGCCATCCCGGTGTCTATGGCCATCTCGCAGATCGCCATGCACCAGTTCTGCCGCGTATTCCTGGAGCTGAAACAGCGCCAGCCCAACGCCGACCGCGTATCGCTGGCGCTGATTGCTTTCTACATCGCCATGGGCCTGGCCTCGTTCTTCCTGGACTATCGCGACGCCGTGCGTCCCATGACCCTGGCAGTGTTCCCGGGGGCGCTGTACATCCTTTACCTGGCCATCAACGCGATCCGTCGCGGCTATGCGCCGGCGAAGATTTTCCTGCTGGCCTGGGCCTTCCTTCTGGTGGGCACCGCGCTGTACGCGTCGGTGTCGTTCGGGCTGCTGGAGAAGAACTTCCTGACCGAGTACGGCATTCAGGTCGGCTCGGCGCTGGAAATGATCCTGCTGTCGTTCGCGCTGGCCTACCGCTATGCGCGACTGCGCGGTGAAAACGAGCGGCTGGTGCAGGAACACAACGAACAGTTGGAACGCCACGTCGCCCGCCGCACTTCCGAGCTGAGCACGGCGCTGGAACAGCTGGCCGAAGCCAACCAGCGCCTGCGCGAGTCCAACCGCCGCGACGCGCTGACCGGCCTGTTCAACCGCCGCCACTTCCGCGACATGTTCGAACACCAGCTCAGCCGGGCCGGCGAACACGGCCAGCCGCTGGGCGTGCTGCTGATCGACCTGGACCACTTCAAGCGCATCAACGACACCTACGGCCACCTGGCCGGCGATGAGTGCCTGCGCTGGCTGGGCCGCTGCCTGCACGAAAGCCTGGTGGAATACGGCGCGCTGCTGGCCCGGTTTGGCGGCGAGGAATTCGTGGTGGTGATCCCCGACGTGCAGGGCGAACGCCTGCTGTGCATCGCCGAGCAGCTGCGCAAGCGCATCTGCGACGACCCGGTGCGCTATGCCGGCAACAACATCCGGATGAGCGCCAGCATCGGCGCCTTCCTGATCAGGCCGGGCAGCGGCATCAGCGCCGACCAGGCCCTGCACCAGGCCGACGACGCGCTGTACGCGGCCAAGCACGCCGGACGCAACCGCGTGCATGCCGCGGACGGCATCACCGCGGCCTGACGATCAGCCCTGGGCGGCGCGCGCCGCGGAAAGCACGTGGCCCTCGCTGACCAGCCGCACCGCCGCGGCAACGTCCCCGTCCATCGCCCGGTCGCGGCCCATGAACGCAATGGACTCGCGCAGCGTCGCCCAGGCGGCCTGCACGGCCACGCCGGGCTGGAACTCATCGGCCTGCGCCAGTTCGGCGCGAAGCTGCTCCACTTCGGCCAGGAACGCCGCGCGATCAGCGTGGCCGGGCAGCGGCGCGCCCGACACCTTGGCGGCCAGGGCGTCGGCGTCGCCTTCGCGCGCCAGCTGGCGCGCGGCGTTGATCATGTCGCGGCGGTAGTCCAGCGCCTGCGCGCCGGCGTACAGCTCCAGCGCCAGCACGTGCGCCAGGTCGTCGGTCATCTCCAGCACGTGCCGGCCTTCGTTGGCGCCCATGGACACATGGTCTTCGGCGTTCGCGCTGGTGGGGATGGAATAGACGCTGGCCGGATGGGCGCGGCTGCACAGGTCGTTCACCAGTGCGGCGGCCGTGTACTGCACGATCATGAAGCCGCTTTCGGTGCCGTCTTCGTTGCCGATCAGGAACGGCGGCAGGCCGTCGTTCGTGGCCGGGTCCACCAGCTTGTTGAGGCGACGTTCGGAAATCGACGCCAGCACCGGGATGGCGGCCTTGAGGTAGCTCATCGCCAGCGCCAGCGGCATGCCGTGGAAATGGCCGGCCGAAACCACCTGGTCCTCGATCTCGCGGGCGCCCGGCAGGTCCGGGAACAGGATCGGATTGTCGGTGACGGCATTGAGCTCGATGTCCACCACGCGCTTGGCCTGGGCCAGCGCGTCGCGCACGGCGCCGTGCACCTGCGGCACGCAGCGCAGCGAATAGCTGTCCTGCGGCTGGTGCTTCTTGCCGCCCCGGAACGGCCGGAAGCGCTGGTAGAAGCGCTCGCGGCCGTGGCGCTGGTCCAGCGGCACCCAGTCCCAGCCGATGTCGAAGCCCAGCGCCTGCTGCGCCGGGTCGGACCAGCTGGACGGATGCCACTGCTTGAACTTCGGCACCAGATGGTAGGCGATGTCGGACAGGGTGGAGCCCGACAGCAGGCGCTGGAGCTGCGCCGCCACGTGCACCTGGCCCGGGTGCGGGCGCAGCGCGTGCACGTGCGGGTCGAAGGCGCGCAGCCGGCCCGCGAAGGCATCCAGCGTCATCGCGGCGGCCAGGTCGGCGGTGTCCAGCAATTCATCCAGGCGTTCGATCGCCAGCACGGCGGTGGCCAGCATCTGCGCCGTGCCGTTGTTCAGGGCCAGGCCTTCCTTGTGCGACAGCTTCACCGGCTGCAGGCCAGCGCGCTTGAGCGCTTCGCCGCCCGGCATGCGCTCGCCGTCGTAGAACGCTTCACCGCCGCCCAGCAGCACGATGGCCAGGTGCGACAGCGGCGCCAGGTCGCCACTGGCGCCCACCGAGCCCTTGCGCGGCACCACCGGCACGATGCCGGCGTTGAGCATGTCGGTCATCGCCTGCAGCACCGCCGGGCGGATGCCCGAGTGGCCGCGCATCAGCGTGTTGATGCGGATCGCCATCATGGCGCGCACCACGTCGGCCGCGAACGGCTCGCCCACGCACACCGCGTGGGTGATGATCAGGTTGTGCTGCAGCTCTTCCAGCACGCTGTCGGTCGACTCGGACGCGCCGGGCATGCCCTGGCGCAGGCGATGGGCGCCCAGCAGCTTGTCGGCGTTGCTGCCGAAACCGGTGGACACGCCGTAGATGGGCTCCTGGCGCGCCACCTGCTGTGCCAGGAAATCGGCGGCCCGCTGCACCACCGGCATCTGCGCGGGGTCCAGGCTGACCGGCGCGCCCAGCGCGATCTCGGCCAGCTGGGCCCGGTTGAGGCTGCTGCCGTCCAGGCGGATGGGCTTCATCTCAACGCGCTCCCATGACCCGTTGCTGCGCCAGCTCGACCTTCAGCGCCGCCGCCATTTCTTCGCGGGTAAGCTCGAACTGCTCCTGCGACTTGAGGTCCTTCACTTTCACCACGTCGCGCGCAGCCTCTTCGTCGCCGAACAGGATCACGAAGCGGATGCCCGCGCGGTCGGCGTACTGGAACTGCTTGGCCAGCTTCTTGGCCTCCAGCTGCACTTCGGCGTTGATGCCGGCGGCGCGCAGGCGGCGGGCGATGTCCAGCGAATCGGGCAAGCGGCTGTCGTCCACCAGGCCCACCATCACTTCCACCGAACTTTCGGCGGTGGAGATGATGCCGGCTTCGCGCAGCTGCCAGAACAGGCGCGTGGCGCCAATCGAAATGCCCACGCCCGGCAGCCTGGACTTGGTGTAGTGGCTGGCGAGGTTTTCATAGCGCCCGCCCGAGCAGACCGAACCGATCTGGGGGTGTTCGTCCAGCGTGGTTTCGTAGACGGTGCCCGTGTAATAGTCCAGGCCGCGGGCGATGGAGAAGTTGAGCGCGTAATTCTTCTCCGGAACGCCGTAGGCCTTCAGCAGGGCCAGCACCTCGCGCAGCTCTTCGCGGCCCTGGGCCAGCATGTCGCCGCCCTGCCCCAGCGCGTCCAGCTGCGCCAGCGCATCGGCGTGCGAGCGCGAGCGCGTCTGCACGAAGGCCATGATGCGGTCCACCACCTCGGACGCCAGCGTGAAGCCTTCGCCCACCAGCGTTTCGCGCACGGCATCGGCGCCGCGCTTGTCGAGCTTGTCTATCTCGCGCAGCACCAGCGCCTGGCGCTCGCCGTCGGCAATGCCCACGCCTTCGAAGAAGCCGCGCAGCAGCTTGCGGTTGTTGAGCTGGATGGTGAACGGCCCGACCTCAAGCTCGGAGAACACCGCGTGGATCACCGCCGGCATCTCGGCGTCGTGGCGCACGCTGAGCGCGTCCTTGCCGATCACGTCGATGTCGCACTGGTAGAACTCGCGGAAGCGGCCGCGCTGGGCGCGCTCGCCGCGGTACACGCGCTGGATCTGGTAGCGGCGGAACGGGAAAGCCAGGTCGTGCTCGTGCTCGGCCACGTAGCGCGCCAGCGGCACCGTCAGGTCGAAGCGCAGCGCCAGCTCGGGCTGGCCGCCGCCGCTTTCCGAGGCATTGCTCAGGGCGCCGGTGGACTGCACGAAGTAAACCTGGCGCTCGGTTTCACCGCCGGTCTTGGTCAGCAATACTTCGGACAGCTCGAACACCGGCGTTTCCACCGGCAGGAAGCCGAAGCGCTCGTAGTTGCGGCGGATCACGTCCAGCATGCGCTGGAAGGCAATCTGGTCACGGGGCAGCAGCTCCATGACCCCGGGCGTGGTGCGGGGCTTGATCAAGGCAGGCAACTCCAGGGAGATGCCACATTCTAGCGGCTGGCGCGGGCCAAGGCCGTCCCCGGCGAATGAAGATCAACACCGCACTTGCCGGCTCCCCGCTTCCCCCCTAGAATAGCGGGCTCGGATCCCTCGGGGTGTAGCTCAGCCTGGTAGAGCGCTACGTTCGGGACGTAGAAGTCGCAGGTTCAAATCCTGTCTCCCCGACCACCGTTTTCAACACAACGCCGCCCCGCAAGGGCGGCGTTTTGTTTGCGCGCCGTTCACGCCACCGTGACCTTGGCTACACTCAGGCCCATCGACCGGTCGGGGACGCGCATGAGTTGGATACTGGGCTTGCTGGGCGCGGTGCTGGGAATGGCCATGGCAGAAGCAGACGAAGGCTTCTTCGGACTGGTGGCCGGCACCCTGCTGGGCGTTCTGGTGGGCCAGGCCATCGGCCTGCGGCGGCGGGTGGGCGACCTGGAGCAGCGGCTGGCCCGGACCGAACTGTTGGCTCGTCATACGGTTACGGCGCCCGCGCCAGGTGCGCCCGCTGCGGCCAGCGCTCCGCGCGCCGAGGGCCCGGGCGGCGCGGTGCCGCCGCCGGCCTCCGTGGCTGCAACTTCCGGCACGCCTGCGCCCGACCCCACCCCGCTGCGTGCCTCCACGCCAACGGCCGTGGCTTCCCCGGTCCCGTCCGGCACCGAGCCGCCGCCCGTGCCGGCCCGCGCCGGCCCGCCGCCCATTCCTGCGCGTGCGGCTGCCGGGGCGGCCGACGCGACGGCCGCGCAGGCACCGTATGCACGGCAGCCGCAAGAACCCGATGTCCTTGAGAAAGCCTTCGCCGTCGCCAAGGGCTGGCTGTTCGAGGGCAACGTGCCGGTGAAGCTGGGCGTGCTGGTGCTGATGTTCGGCGTAGCCGCGGCCATCAAGTACGCGGCCGACGCCGGCTGGCTGACGATGCCGATCGAGTTCCGGCTGGCCGCCATCGCCGCGGCGGCCATCGCCGGCCTGGTCTGGGGCCTGCGCAGCGCCGCCGAACGTCCGGCCTTCGGCCTGAGCCTGCAGGGCGGCGCCATCGGCATCCTGCTGCTGGTGGTGTTCGCGGCGTTCCGCAATTACGACGTGCTGGGCGCCATGCCCGCGTTCGCGCTGGTCATCATTCTGGTGGCGGGCGCCAGCGTGCTGGCGGTGAAGCAGGACGCGCCTGCGCTGGCCGTGCTGGGCTTCACGGGCGGCTACCTGGCCCCGGTGCTGCTGTCCACGGGCAGCGGCAACCACGTGGCCCTCTTCAGCTACTACGCGGTGCTCAACGCCGCCGTGTTCGCCATCGCCTGGCACCGTCCGTGGCGGGCGCTGAACCTGGTGGGCTTCGTGTTCACCTTCCTGATTGGTGCTGCCTGGGGCGCGAAGTACTACCAGCCCGACAAGTTCGCCACGGTTGAACCCTTCCTCATCCTGTTCTTCCTGTTCTACGTGTTCATCCCGGTGCTGTACGCGCTGGCCGGCCGCAAGAAGAACGGCCAGGTGGACGGCACGCTGCTGTTCGGCACGCCGCTGCTGGCCTTCCCGATGCAGGTGGGCCTGCTGGGCGACGACCGCTTCGGCCTGGCGGCCAGCGCGGTGTTCGTGGCCGCGGTGTTCACCGGGCTGGCGCTGTGGGCGCAGCGCAACGCGCGCCTGCGCGACCTAGCGCAAAGCGCGGCCGGCATGGGCGTGGTGTTCGCCACCCTGGCGATTCCGCTGGCGCTGAGTGCGCGCTGGACGTCCGCGGCCTGGGCGCTGCAGGGCACCGGCATGGTGTGGCTGGGCCTGCGCCAGGAACGTCGCCTCACCCGATGGAGCGGCCTGGCCCTGCTGGTGCTGGCGGGCTGCGCGTGGATGGTCAGCCTGTTCGACTGGAACCTGGGCACCGCCGACCGCTTCCTGCTCAACGGCCACGCCTTGAACCTCGCCCTGCTCACGCTGGGCTGGATGGGCGCGAGCTGGCTCTACCACCGCGGAGACAAATCGGTGCCGCTGCAGGTCACCCTGTTCCTGGTCGGACTGGGCTGGTGGTCCCTGCTGGGCCTGCGCGAGATTTCAGTGAACCTGTCGCAGCCTTACGAAGTGCTGTATTGCGGCGGCTTTGCGCTGGTGACGGCGGTACTGGCCGCGCTGCTGCGCGGCCCCATGGCCTGGCCGCGGCTGTCGTGGCCGCTGGCCGCGTCGGTGGTGCTGATGCTGCCGCTGTCGCTGGCGTCGGGGCACGACTACGGCATAACGCTGTTCGACTACCCGCTCGCCTGGTGGTGGCTGGTGCTGGCCCTGGCCCTGCCCACGCTGGCCGCGCTGCGCGAGCCGTTCTCGCGCGGCCTGCCGGTGGCGCACATCGCCTGGTTGGCCGCGGTGGCGTCGGCGGCGGGCGTGGCGCTGACGCGGGTACTGAATGAGCGCACCGGCCTGGGAGACGGCTGGCTGCTGCCGGCGATGATCGCGCCGCTGGGACTGATGGCGTTCCTGGCGTGGAAACATGCGTCGCTGGCCGGATGGCCGGTGGCGAAGGACTTCCCGCGCTGGCGCCGCCTGTGGCTGGGCATCGCCGGCATCGGCCTGGGCCTGGCATGGCTGGTGGGCCAGTTCATGTCCGGCGACAGCGCTCCGCTGATGTACGTGCCGGTGCTCAACCCGCTGGAGCTTTCGCTGCTGTTGGGCCTGGGCATCGGCGCCCACGCCCTGCGCACCCGCGACGGCGAAAGCAACCTGGGCAACCTGGCCTGGGCCGGCGCCGCCCTGCTGACCCTGTCGATGGGCGTGCTGCGCGCCTGCCACCAGCTGGCCGACCTGCCCTGGTCGCCGGCGCTGCTGGGCGAAAGCCTGGCGCAAACCAGCCTCACCGTGGCCTGGTGCGTGGCCGGCGTTACCGCCTGGATCCTCGGCTCGCGCCGCCTCGACCGCCCGCTGTGGTGGCTGGGCGCCGGCCTGCTGGGCGTGGTGCTGCTGAAGCTGCTGCTGGTGGACCGACAGTTCGTCGGCAACATCGCCGGCATCGTGTCCTTCGTCGTCGTGGGCCTGCTGCTGATCGTTGTCGGCCGCATCGCCCCCACCCCACCCCGTTCGGAGTAAGCGCATGCGCAACCTGTTGATGATCGGCCTGCTGGCCGCCGGCGGCGCCCCCGCCGCCACCCCGCAGGACTACGCCTGGCAGTGGCCGATCCAGACGCCGGGCGACGCGTCCGCCTACGTGTTGGAACTCGACGCCGACGTGCTGGCCAACGTGCAGGGCAGTGACCTGCGCGACCTGGCCGTGTTCAACGCCAGCGGCGAAGCCGTACCGTTCGCACCCTGGCCGCCCGAGCGCAAGGACGAAGATCGCCGCGAACCGCTGGCGTGGCTTCGCCTGCCCCTGCCCGCTCCCGGCCAGCCCGACCGCCGGGACCTGCGACTGGAGCGCGATACCGACGGCCGCCTGCGGGGCTTGAACCTGACCAGCAGCGAAAGCCCACCGGCGCCGAACGAGAACTACGACCTGCTGGTGGACCGCGGCGAAGACGAACCGCCCGAACTGTCGCGCCTGCACGTGCAGCTGGAGGAAGGCGCCGCGCTGCCGATCAATCTGCGCGTGCGCGTGATGGCATCCAATGATTTCGCCAACTGGCAGCTGGTCGGCAGCGGCCTGCCGCTGGTGGCGCTGGACGAGAACGCGCTGCGCATCGAGCGCCTGCAGCTGGACATCGCCACCACCCAGGCCCGCTACCTGCGCCTGAGCATCGAAAACGACGGCAAGTGGCCCGACATCGCCAGCCTGCAGGCCGAACGCAAGGTCGCCGGCGGCGACACGCGCGACTGGCTGTCGCTGGAACTCACCGGCACGCCCGTCGCCGACCAGCCCGGCACGTTCGACTACACCAGCCCTGCACCGGCCGGCATCGAGCGCATGGACCTGCGCCTGGCCGCCAGCAATTCGGTGAGCGCGGTTCAAGTGGACGCCCGCGAACCCGGCACGCAATGGTGGAAGGGCGTCGCCACGTTCACCGCCTTCCGCCTGGGCAACGGCAAGGACGAAGTGCGACACGTCCCGCCGAAGGTCGAAATGCACCGCGAACGCGAATGGCGCGTCACCACCCGCCCCGCGCTCACCCAGGCCCCGACCCTGGTGCTGACCTACAAGCCCGAACGCTTCGTGCTGCTGGCCCAGGGCAACGCCCCCTACGTGCTGGTGGCCGGAAGTGTCCGCGCAGCGCGTGACGTTTATCCGATTCAGGCGGCTTTGGCCGCCGCAAGCTCGCCGCCGCAGCCGGCGACCCTGGGCGCCCGCGGTGAGGCCGGCGGACAGGCCGCCCTGGCGCCCGAGCGCGGCGAGGACTGGCAGCGTTGGCTGCTGTGGGCCGTGTTGGCGGCGGGTGCCGGCCTGGTGCTGGTGGTGTCACTGCGGCTGCTGCGGCAACCCAAGGAGGCCTGAGCGCTGAACTCCACGCCCGTGCGTGCCGGTGCGGCGCCCGAAAGCTTGCCGCGCAGCAGGTACTGATGCGGTTTCAATCGAGTAATCTTTGCGAATGACCAAAAGCCCTGCGATGTCCCCCAGCCCTGAGCCGAAACAGAATCATCTTCTGGCGGCCCTGTCGCCCGAGGTCCAGGGCCGGTTGTTCCCGTACCTCGAGCTGGTGCCGCTGCCGCTGCGTGCGGTGCTTTACGAAGCCCACCGGCCGATGCGGCACGTTTACTTTCCCACCGATTCGATCGTGTCGCTGCAGTACGTGATGGAAAGCGGCGCGTCCACCGCGATCCTGGTGGTGGGCAACGAGGGTTTGCTGGGCGTCAGCCTGATGATGGGCGGGGAGACCACGCCCAGCCGGTCGCTGGTGCAGAGCGCCGGCTACGCTTACCGGCTGCCCAGGCAGCGCGTGAAAGACGAGTTCAACCGCCACGGCCAGCTGCTGATCCTGATGTTGCGCTACACGCAGGCGCTGATAACGCAGGTGTCCCAGACCGCGGTGTGCAACCGGCACCATTCCATCGACCAGCAGCTGTGCCGCTGGCTGCTGCTTTCCGTCGACCGCCTTTCGCACAACCATCTGACGATGACGCAGGATTTCATAGCCAACATGCTTGGCGTGCGTCGCGAAGGCGTTACCCAGGCCGCCATGAAACTGCAACAGGCGGGCGCGATTTCATACTCGCGCGGGCTGGTGAAGGTGCTTGACCGGCCGAAGCTCGAAAGCATGAGCTGCGAGTGCTATCAGGTAGTCAAGAAGGAAACGGAAATGCTGCTCAATTACCTGCCGCAGCGCCAGGTGATCACCAACACCGACGCCATTCCCGTTGCGACCCTTCCCAACACGCCAGCCACGGTGGCGTAAGTCGGGACTTAACCGTCAACCCCGACGGCATCGGGACGGATGCCGGCAAGCCGCTGCTTCAATACCTCCAATCCCAACAGCCCGCCGCCGCCCGGGGAAACCCGCGCATTCAGGCTGGCCTGCGCATCCGCACCGGCCTTGGGCAGGGGCTCCACCGCCGCAAGCCGGTAGGCCTCGCGGAACGGCAGTCCCGCTACGGCCAACTCCACGGCCTTGTCGGTGGCGTACATGCCGTCGTCGAAGGCCCGTGCCAGGCGGTCGGTGTTCCATTCCATGCCCCGCAGCAGGTTGGGCAGCAGGGCCAGGGCGCCGATGCCGCGGCCGAAGGCATGCACCAGCGCGCCCTTGGTGAACTGCAGGTCGCGGTGGTAGCCGGTGGGCAGGGACAGCAGCTGTTCCAATTCGGTGCGCGACGCGGCGACGCTGGCGTACGTGGCGCGCATCAGCTCCACCAGGTCGGGGTTGCGCTTGTTGGGCATGATGGAGCTGCCGGTGGTGTACTGCGGCGGCAGCTTCACGAAGCCGAATTCAGCCGTGGTGAACAGACTCAGGTCCCAGGCCAGGCGGCGAAGGTCCAGTACCGCGGCGCCAAGGGCGTCCACGGCCGCGATTTCGAACTTGCCGCGCGAAAGCTGCGCGTAGATCGGGCTCACCTGCATGCGGGCGAAGCCCAGCTCACGCGTGCTGCCCTCGCGGTCCAGCGGCAGGTTGACGCCGTAGCCGGCGGCCGTGCCCAAGGGATTGGCGTCGATCCAGTCGTGGGCCTGGCCGGCGCGCATGGCGTTGTCGATAAAGGCCTCCGCGAAGCCGGCCCACCACATGGCGGTGGACGACACCACGGCGCGCTGCAGGTGCGTGTAGCCGGGCATCGGAATGGCCTCGGCCTCGGCGCGCTGCAGGCAGACCTCGGCCACTTCGCGGCAGACGGCCTGCACTTCGCGCAGCTGGCGCTTGAGCCACAGGCGCGTGGCCACCAGCACCTGGTCGTTGCGGCTGCGGCCGGTGTGGATCCTGCGGCCGGCGTCGCCCAGTCGCTCGATCAGGCGCGATTCAATGGCGGAATGGCAATCCTCGTAGCGATCGTCCAGCACGAAGGCGCCGCTCTTGAGGTCGTCCGACAGCACCACCAGCTCGCGGCAGATCGCCTCGCACTCGTCAGCGGCCAGGATGCCGATGCGGGCCAGTCCGCGCGCATGCGCGGCCGAAGCCGTGATGTCGTCCTGGATGAACTCCCGGTCCAGCACGACGTCGTCGCCGGCCAGGAAGGCCTGGATGCGCGCGTCCACCTCGACGCCGGGTTTTTGCCACAGCAGGTCGCTCATGTCGGGATTCCCAGGGTTTCAGGCAGGCCGAAGGCCAGGTTGAGGTTCTGCAGCGCCTGGGTGGCGGCGCCCTTGAGCAGATTGTCCAGCGTGCACACCACCACCAGCCGATGGCCATCGGCCGAGAGCGTGAAGCCGCCCACCTCCGCGTCGTGGCGGTTTGCGGCCAGGCTTACCCATGGCGCTGCGTCGGAAACGCGCACCAGCGGTTCGGCGGCGTAGTGGCGGCGGTAGCGCTCGCGTATCTCTTCAATATTGAAAGCCTGCGCCAGGTGCAGGTTGGCCGTGACGGTGATCCCGCGGAAATGCGGCGCCACGTGCGGCATGAATTCGACCGGGTGCGCCAGGCGACGGGTGACTTCACTTTCGTGGACGTGGCCGGTGAGCGCATACGGCATCAGGTTGTCGCGCAGCTTGTCCGGGTCGTTCTTGTCCGATGCACTGGTGCCGGCGCCCGAATACCCGGACACGCCAAAGCACTGCACCGGGCCGTGCAACGTACCGCGCATCGGCGCAATGGCCAGCTGCATCGCCGTGGCGTAGCAACCGGGGTTGCTGATGCGGATGGCGCCGGGCGCGTCGGCGCGGGTCAGTTCGGGCAGGCCGTAGTGCCAGCCGTCGTCGAAACGGTAGTCGGCCGACAGATCCACCACCACGGTGCCCGGCGACCGGGCGTCCACCTGCGCCACGAAGGCCGCGGCCATGCCGTTGGGCAAGGCCAGCACCAATGCGTCGGCACCCTGCCCTGCGGCCTGCTCGGCGTTGAGGTTCACGTAGCGCAGCTCGTCGGCTACCGAAGGCTCATGGTCAGCCAGCCGCTGGCCGTCGCGCTCGCGCGAGGACACGAAGGCCAGCTGGAACCGCGGGTGCGCCGCCACCAGCTTGATCAGCTCGCTGCCGACGTAGCCGCGGGCTCCGATCAGGCCCAGCCGGATGGCCGCGCTCAAGGCCGCGCTCCCCGGGCCAGGGTGTGGTCAAGATGATTGCGCACGATGGGCCACTCACTATCAAGGATGGAATACACGCGCGTGTCGCGCAGGTGGCCGTCGGGCATGCGCATCTGCCGGCGCAGCGTGCCGTCGTAGTGCGCGCCCAGGCGTTCGATAGCCGCACGCGAGGCATGGTTGAAGCTGTGGGTGCGCAACTCCACCGCCGCGCAGCCCATCACTTCGAAAGCATGGCCCAGCAGCAGGCGCTTGGCCTGGGTGTTGACCGGCGTGCGCTGGGCGCGCTGGGCGTACCAGGTGAAGCCAATCTCAAGCCGCGGTATCTCCGGCTCCATGCGGAAAAAGCGCGTGCAGCCGACCACCTGGCCGGAAGCGTCGCGCACCACGAACGGCATGGCCGTGCCCGCGTCGCGGTCCGCAAGCGCCCGGGCGATGTAGTCGCCCACGGTGTTGGGGCCGGGGATGGTGGTGTACCAGAGCTTCCACAGCTGGCCGTCGGCGGCGGCGCGCACCAGCGCGTCGCCATCCGTGGCCTGCAGCGGCTCCAGCGTGACGTGCTCGCCGGTGAGCGTGGGCTGGTCGATCCAGGCGCGCATGCTCAGCCCTTCAACGTGGCCGGCCGGGTGAGGCAGTGCTCCACCGCGTAGCGGATCTGTTCCCAGCCCTCCAGGCCGTACCAGAACACGTTCCACTTCTCGCCCTTGAGGCAGCCATCGGCTTCATCGAAGTAGAAATCGTTCACCGGATTGCCGGCGCGGGCGCGCCAGAACAGCTGGTTCATCTCGCTGCGCATCACCTGCCAGGCCGCGCGGCCCAGGCCTTCGCCCTGGGCATCGTCGCTGACGGCGAACTTGTCCAGGTGCGGGATGCCGTCTTCGAGCGTGATCAGCAGCGCGGCGCGGTAGTGTTCGCTCACGTAGGCCTTGTAGAGATTGGTTTTCTGGAAATAGTCAGGCGCCAGCTTGCGGCCGAAGCCCGATTCCACCAGCGACTTCAAGCGCTTGAGGTCGAGCTTTTTCCACGACGTCACCGTCAGCACCCGCTCGCCGCGCCGCACCAGCGTGCCCGAGCCGCGGTGGGTGAACAGTTCCTTGGCCAACTGGTCGGGCCGGGTGATGGACACCGAGCTCGACGGCGGCAGCTCCATCAGCAGGTCGTGGATCTGTTGGATCTTCACCTTCATGCCCGAGTGCAGCCAGGGCTGGCGCAGCAGCTCTTCGTATTCGGTGCTCAGGTTGATCGAGTCGATCACCTGGTTGTCGCCGTCCAGCAGGCCGCCGGTGCCGGTGAGGAAAATGATCTTGTAGGGCTGCAGCGTCTTGACCAGCTCGTTGGCGGCCCAGTCGGCGTTGATGTTGAGGATCTGGCCGCCGGCGGTTTCGCCCAGCGAGGCGATCACCGGAATGGAGCCGACCTTGATGGCGGCCTTGATGCTGGCCACGTGCACCGACTCCACCTTGCCCACCAGCCCGTACTTGCGCTTGGACAGGTAGTCGCACTCGAACACGCCGGCGGTGATGGACGTGGCGCGCACGTCCTGCGCCTGCAGCGCTTCAACCAGGCGCAGGTTCTCCTGCTGCGACACCTGGCGCACGATGGACAGGCCGGCGGGGTCGGTGAAGCGCAGGCCGTCGACGGTCTTCTTGTCGATCTTCGCGGCTTTCATCCGCTCGTCCACCTGCGGGCCGGCGCCGTGGATCACGATCGGGGTCAGGCCCACCTGCTGCAGGAACGACAGCGACGACACAAGCGCGTCCAGGTCGTCACGCAGGATGGCGCCGCCCACCTTGACCACGGCGAAGCGCTCGGCGTCGAGCTGGCTGAAGCGCTTGAGGTACTGCTGGATCTCTTTCGCGCTGGCCATGTTGGACAGCAGGCGAACGATGGTGGTGCGCATCTCAGACATGGGTAGTTCCGGTCGGGTGGGCAGGCATCTTCAAGGCGACTGCATCAGGCGTTGGTAGTGGGCGGCCACGGAGACAAGCTGGTCCAGGGCAACCCATTCGTCGGCGGTATGCGCCTGGGCGATGTCGCCGGGGCCAAAGACGAAGGCGGTCATGCCGGCCTGCGAGAACAGCGAGGCCTCGGTCCAGAAGTCCACAGCGTTGCCGATGGGCAGGCCGAGCTCATCGGCCAGGTCGCGCGCGGCCAGGCGTCGCTCTTCGGCGTGCGCCACGTCGCCCGAGGGCAGCGACGGGCCGGTGAAGGTTTCTTCGTACGATCCGAGCATCCCGGTGGGCGCGAAGCCGCGGAACTGGTCGTGCAGCTGCTCGCGCGACTGCGACGGCAGCGGCCGGAAGCCGAAGCGCAGCTCGGCGCTGGGCGCGATCATGTTGGCCTTGATACCGCCCTCCACCCGGCCAATGTTGAAGCGCAGGCCGGTCAGGCCGCCAAAACGCAGGTGGTCCTGGGCCTCCACGAAGTCCAATGCGCGGCTGCCCCAGCGCATGGCCGCGTGCAGGGCGCTGGTGTCGCGCGCGTGCTGGCCCGAAGCGTGGCCGGCTTCGCCGCGGAACTGCATCAACACCGAGCTGATGCCACGGTGCGCCAGCACCGCCTCGCCCATCGTCGGCTCGGCAACGATGGCCTGGTCGAACCCGTGCTTGCTGGCCAGGAACGCCGCGATGCAGCGCGGGTCGTTGGCCTCTTCGTCGGTGGTGAACAGGAAGGCGACATCGCCGGTGGTCACGCGGGCGGCTGCCACCAGGCACGCCGCGGCGCCCTTGATGTCGCAGGCGCCCAGCGCGATGGCGCGTTCGGCGGTAACCCGCAGCGTGTGCGGGTCGGCACTCCACGCCGGCGACGACGGCACGGTGTCCAGGTGCACGTTGAACACGCGCCTGGGCGCGCCCCGCACGGCAAAGAACGAAACAGCGCCGGCACCATGGTCGGTCACCGTGACCTCGAAGCCCGGCAGCTGCGAACGCAGGTAGTCGAAGATGCCTCCGGTGCCGATCTGGCGCGGCGGGTTGCGGGTGTCGAACGACACCAGCTTTTCCAAATGGGACAAAACCCCGGGCAACAGCTCGCTCATGTCAGTCCTTCCGGTTCACTTCGGCCCACAGCGTACTGCTCATGCCGAACAGGCGGATGAAGCCCTCGGCCTCGGCCACGCCCCAGTTCGCCGACTGCGCGTAGGTGGCGCCCTTGGCGTTGAGCAGGTGCGGCGAGCGCACGGCCACGGCGTCCACGCGCGCGCCCTGGGTCTCGATCACCACCTCGCCGTTGACGCAGGCCTGGCTGGAGCGCAGGAAGGCCTCGAGATCGGTCTTGAGCGGGTCGTTGTAGAAGCCTTCGTACACCAGCTCCACCCACTTGCGCGCCACTTCGGGCTTGAAGCGGTTCTGGTGCTTGGTGAGCACCGCCTCTTCCAGCGCGCGGTGCGCGGTGAGCAGCGCGGCCAGGCCGGGGGCTTCGAAAATGATGCGGCCCTTGAGGCCAATGGTGGTGTCGCCGGTGTACATGCCGCGGCCCACGCCGTAGCGCGCGAACAGGCCGTTGAGCCTGGCCAGCAGCTCCGGGCCGGCCATCTTCTCGCCGTCCAGGGCCACTGCTTCGCCCTGCTCGAAGCGCAGGGTCACGCGCAGCGGATCGGCCGGCCATTCAGCGCGCGGAGCGCACCAGCCGCGCGCGCCCTCGCCCGGGGCCTCCCAGCGATCGATCTCGCCGCCCGACATCGTCAGTCCCAGCAGGTTCTCGTTGATGGTGTAGGCCTTTTGCTTGGCCCGCACTTCGAACCCGCGCTCCTCCAGGTACGCCTGCTCGTAGGCGCGGGTCTGGGTGTGTTCTTTCTGGATCTCGCGGATCGGCGCGATGATGTCGTAGTCACCGGCCGACTTCACCGCCAGGTCGAAGCGCACCTGGTCGTTGCCCATGCCGGTGCAGCCGTGGCCGATGACGCGCGTGCCGATCTCGGCCGCGCGCTTGAGTGCGGCATCCACGATCAGGTAGCGGTCCGACACCAGCAGCGGGTACTGGCCCTGGTAGCCCTCGCCCGCCATCACGAAGGGCTTCACGAAGCCGTCCCAGATCGCCGGGCCGCCGTCCACGGTGACGTGGCTGGCCGCGCCCAGTTCGGCGGCGCGCGCCTCGATGTAGGCACGCTCCTCGGCATCCACGCCGCCGGTGTCGGCGAACACGGTGTGCACGGCCCAGCCGCGCTCCTGCAGCCAGGGAATGCAGAAGCTGGTGTCGAGGCCACCGGAGAAGGCGAGGACGATGTTCTTGGCTTGGCTCATTTTGATCTCGGTGTCGGGATGGGGCGTGGCAATGGGGGACGGGCCGGGCCGCTCACTGGTTGGCGAGCGCGGCCATGATCGCCTTCTGCACGTGCAGGCGGTTCTCGGCTTCTTCGATGGCGATGCAGTACGGCGCGTCCATCACGCCGTCGGTGGCCTTGACGTTGCGGCGCAGCGGCAGGCAGTGGCTGAAGACGCCGCTGTTGGTGAGCGCCATCTTCGCCTCGTCCACCATGAAGTGGCGGTGCGCGTCGCGGATGGGCTTTTCCTGGTCCCAGCGGCCGAAGAAGGGCAGCGCGCCCCAGCTTTTGGCGTACACCACGTCGGCGCCGGTGTAGGCCTCGCCAGGGTCGTGGCTGATGCGCAGCGAGCCGCCGCTTTAGGCCACGTTGTCGGCGGCCCCGCCCATGTAGCGCTCGTCCAGCACGTAGTAGGGGGTAGGGCACAGCAGGGTCACGTCCATGCCCATGCGCGTGGCGATGGTGAGCGCGGAGTTGGCCACCGCGGTGTTCAGCGGCTTGGGGTGGTAGGTCCAGGTCAGCACGAACTTCTTGCCGCGCAGGTCGGGCGTCTTGAAGTGCTCCTGCAGGGCCATCACGTGGGCCAGCTCCTGGCAGGGATGGGTGATGGTTTCCAGGTTGATCACCGGCACCGTGGAATACTTCGCGAAGCTGCGCAGCACCGTGTCCTGGCGGTCCACCGACCAGTCCTGGAACTTCGGGAAGGCCCGCACCGCGATCAGGTCGGCGTAGCGCGACAGCACCTTGGCCACTTCGGCGATGTGCTCTTCGGCCTCGCCGTCCATCACCGTGCCCAGGTTGAACTCGATCGGCCAGGCGTCCTTGCCGGGCTGCAGCACCACCGCGTGCCCACCCAGCTGGAAGGCGCCCAGCTCGAAGCTGGTGCGCGTGCGCAGCGAGGGATTGAAGAACACCAGGGCGATGGCCTTGCCCTTGAGCTGGTCACCCAGCTTGGAGCGCTTGAACTGCGAGGCCTGGACCAGCAGCGCGTCCAGCTCGGGGCGGGTCCAGTCCTGGGTGTTGAGGAAGTGCTTCATCGGGTGGTTCCTGATCGGGATGCGGGGTGGCCGAAAACAAAAAAGCCCAGCGCTGGGCTGGGCTTTTCCGGTGCAATGCAGATGACGTCCGGGTTACCCAGCTGGCGTGGCGGATTCCGGTCGGCGAGCACGCGAGGTCATTCCCGCCGCCATGTAGGCAGAGGTCAGGATGTCGGCGTTGGCGGCGCAGGTCGTCATTTCAGGGGCAGTATGCCGGCGGTGCGGCCTACCCGCAACTCAGCCGCCGTCGTTGGCGGCATCGTCGGGCATCACCGAAACCCGGACCCGCAGGCGGTTGCCCGGGTCGTAGGGCAGGCGCGCGACGTATTTGTCGCCCTTGTACATGTATTCAACGTCGTAGCCGACCACCACCGGGTCTTCGCGCTCCACCTCCACCAGGCGGCATCCGCGGGAATTGGCGTCCACCCGGTTGCGGGCGATGTTGTTGCCCACCACGCCGCCGGCGACGGCGCCGGCCACCGTGGCGGCCTTGCGGCCGTCACCCTTGCCGACCTGGTTGCCCAGGGCGGCGCCGACAATGGCGCCGATGACGGTGCTTCCCGTGGTCTGGCCCGACTGGCGGTATTCGACGTCGTCGCAGCGTTCTTCGGACGTGCGGGTGCGCTGGATCTCGACCACCTCGTCGGCACGCAGCACCTGGGCGTAGCCGTAGCTGACGTTTTCGGGCATGGGCGACACCTGGTAAGCCTGGTTCTGGTACTCGTCGCCGGCGTACTGGGCCAGGGCCGTGCCGGAAAGTGCAGCCAGGGCCAGGGGCAGCAGGCCCAGCGAGAACAGGCGGGTTGCAGGGTTCATCGAGTCACTCCGAACGGTGATGGCAGGGCGGCGGGATCGTCACGACCCCATGCGGGGACCCGGGTCGCAGCTTGTCCAGACCCCGGGATTCAAGCACCCAGCGGCTGAACCCAAGCCTAAGATTTTCGTTAATCGGGGCCGCAGGGCTTGCTAGACTTGGGCTTTGGCCTCGCACTCAAGCCATGGACCTGCGTCTATACAACAACCGGACCCGGCAGCTCGAATCTTTCGAGCCCCAGGATGACCAGCGCGTCACCATGTACGTTTGTGGGCCCACCGTCTACAACTACGTGCACATCGGCAATGCCCGCCCGCCCGTGGTGTTCGGCGTCCTGGCCAATCTGCTGCGCCGGCACTACGCCAGGCTGGTTTACGCCCGCAACATCACCGACGTGGACGACAAGATCAACCACGCCGCGCGCGAGCTGGGCGTCCCCATCAGCGTGATCACCGACAAGTACGCGGCGGCCTACCACGACGACATGGCCAGGCTGGGCGTGGCCCCGCCCGACGTGGTGCCCTACGCCACGGCGCACATCCCGCACATCGTCGCCATGATCGAACGGCTGATCGACAGCGGCCATGCCTACGTGGCCGAAGGCCACGTGCTGTTCTCGGTGGCCAGCTTCCCCGACTACGGCAAGCTGTCGCGCCGCGACCCCGACGAGATGCTGGCCGGGGCCCGGGTGGAAGTGGCCCCTTACAAACGTGACGCCGGCGATTTCGTCCTGTGGAAGCCGTCCACGCCCGACCTGCCCGGCTGGGACTCGCCCTGGGGCGTGGGCCGGCCGGGCTGGCACATCGAATGCTCGGCCATGGCCGAGGCGCACCTGGGCGACACCATCGACATCCACGGCGGCGGCGTCGACCTGCAGTTCCCGCACCATGAAAACGAAGTGGCGCAGAGCACCTGCGCGCACGGTGGGCAGGTGTTCGCGCGGTTCTGGCTGCACAACGGCATGCTCAACCTGGGCGGCGCCAAGATGTCCAAGTCGGTGGGCAACGTCAGCCTGGTGCACGACCTGCTGGACCAGCACCCGCCCGAGGCGCTGCGCTATGCGCTGCTGTCGGCGCACTACCGCCAGCCGCTGGACTGGTCCGAGGGCCTGATCGAGCAGTGCATCCGCACCCTGGACCGCCTCTACGGCACCCTGCGCGACCTGGCCGACGTGCCCGTGATCGAACCGCAGGTGCCGTTCGAAGTGGAGTCGGCGCTGTGCGACGACCTCAATACGCCGGCGGCGCTGGCCGAGCTGGCGCGCATCGCCGGTGAAGCCCGCAAGGCCACCAGCCCCATCGCCCGCGCCAGCCTGAAGGCCGAACTATTGGGCGGAGGCCAGCTGCTGGGCCTGCTGCAGCAGGATCCGGCCGCCTGGTTCAGCCGCGGCAGCGTCGACGGCGACGACCTGCGCATCCAGGGTTTGGTGAACGAGCGCGACGCCGCCAAGCGCGCCCGCGACTTCATCCGCGCCGACGCCATCCGCCGCCAGCTGGCCGGCGAAGGCGTGCTGCTGGAAGACACCGCGCAGGGCGTGCGCTGGAGGCGCGGCTGATGCGTCCCACCGAGGCGTCCACCGCCGAGGCGCAGGCCGCCATTGCCGAGGAGTTTGGTTACTTCGGCGACTGGTCCGAGCGCTACCAGTACCTGATCGACCTGGGCCGCAAGCTGCCGCCCTTCCCCGAAGAATGGAAGACCGAGGCCCACCGCCTGCACGGCTGCCAGTCCATGGTGTGGATAGGCGCCGAGGGCAACGCCGATGAACTCGAATTCCACGCCATCAGCGACTCCACCATCGTCTCGGGCCTGATTTACCTGGCACTGCGGGTTTATTCGGGGCGCAGCGCGGCCGAAATCCTGGCCACGCCGGCCGACTACATCAACGCCATCGGCCTGGCCAAGCATCTTTCGCCCACCCGCACTCAGGGGCTCGCAGCGCTGCTGCAGTTCATCCGTGAAACCGCACAACGGCAAGCGCAACACCAGGAGTAAGCCCATGCTGCCCACCCGCCGCCTGCCGGCGATCGCCCTGGCCGCCACGCTGGCGCTGCCGGCCGCACTGTCGGCGCAGCCGACGCTGGTGCCAAGCTTCGACGACATGCCGGCCAGCGCGCAGCGCATGGCGCCGGTGGTGGCCCGCTTCCGGACCGACCTGTAAAGCCTGCAGCGCGTGCACGACGTCCCCGCCGGCGTGCAGCGTTAGGCCGCGCTGCGCCGGCTGTACCTGGGCTGGCAGACGCGCCTGGCGGAACTCGACAGCGCCCGCCTGGCGCCGGAGGACCAGCTGGACTACGCGCTGCTGCAGCGCGACCTGGGCTATCGCCTGACCCAGCTGGATTTCGAGCGCGAACGCTACCGGCAGTCCGAACCGCTGCTGCCCGGCGTGGACGGACTGATTGCCCTGGCCGAAGCGCGCCGCGCCCTGTCCTACCCCGACCCGCGCGCCAGCGCCGACCAGCTCGACCGCAGCCGCCGCGCGCTGGCCCCGCTGCAGGCCCGGCAGGACAAAGAACCCAACGCGATGGGGACTTCAACCATCCTCGCGTTTCGTTATGCGCGCCTTCTCGACCCCGTCCGCGA
>NZ_JAIBFH010000094.1 GCF_019459675.1 Arenimonas sp. | reverse complement strand
CGCGGACCCGGCCCACGGGGGTCCGGGGGGTGTCAACGCCAAACAACAACCCCCGCCGGCGCCCCTCCATGTGCCACCACGCCCACGCCAACGACAGCATCGACTTCCTGCAGCCGATCGTGGCCGACGCCGAAGCCGGCTTCGGCGGCGTGCTCAATGCGTTTGAACTGATGAAGGCGATGATCGAAGCCGGCGCCGCCGGCGTGCACTTCGAAGACCAGCTGGCCAGCGTGAAGAAGTGCGGCCACATGGGCGGCAAGGTGCTGGTGCCGACCCAGGAAGCCGTGCAGAAGCTGATCGCCGCGCGCCTGGCCGCCGACGTCTCGAACGTGCCCACCCTGGTGATTGCGCGTACCGACGCCGAGGCCGCCGACCTGCTCACCAGCGACGTGGACCCCAACGACGCTCCGTTCTGCACCGGCGAGCGCACCGTGGAAGGCTTCTACAAGACCCGCCCCGGCATCGACCAGGCCATCAGCCGCGGCCTGGCCTACGCGCCCTACGCCGACCTGGTGTGGTGTGAAACCGGCAAGCCCGACCTGGCCTTCGCCAAGAAGTTCGCCGACGCCATCCACGCCAAGTTCCCGGGCAAGATGCTGGCCTACAACTGCTCGCCGTCCTTCAACTGGAAGAAGAACCTCGACGACGCCACCATAGCGAAGTTCCAGGTCGAGCTGGGCAAGATGGGCTACAAGTTCCAGTTCATCACCCTGGCCGGCTTCCACTCGCTGAACTACTCGATGTTCAACCTGGCCTATGGCTACGCCCGCAGCCAGATGAGCGCCTTCGTGGAGCTGCAGGAGAATGAGTTCGCCGCGGCCGACAAGGGCTTCACGGCGGTCAAGCACCAGCGTGAAGTGGGCACCGGCTACTTCGATTCGGTCACCCAGGCCATCCAGGGCGGCACCAGCTCCACCACGGCGCTGAAGGGCTCGACCGAGGAAGAGCAGTTCCACGGTGGCTCTCCGGCGGTGGCCGCCTGACCCGCGTTTGAGGGGGAGTGCACCCCGGCCGTCGCCGCAGGCGGCGGTCGGGGCCTGCGCCCCGCCTCCCGAGAAAGGTCGCTGTTGCCTTGCCCCCGGCTTGGATACACTCAGGCAGGTCCTTGTTTAGAGTAGTCCGTGATTTCTACAGACCATCCCGGCAGTCCGGCTGCGCCTGCGCACAGCGGCGGGCAGGAAGGCCGTCTGCCCTCGCAGCTGTCGCCCGAGGAGTTCCGAGTCCTGGCAGCGGCCGGCGTCAGCCGCGCGGTGCTGCCTGGCGAAGAACTGTTCCGCCGCGGCGAAGCGGCGCAAAGCATGTACCTGATCGACACCGGCGAAGTCCGGCTGGGCTTTGATGACGGCCTGGCCGACAAGCTGCTGGGTCCGGGCCAATACTTTGGCGAGCTGGCGGTGTTCATCGGCCGGCACCAGCGCTTCGCCCGCGCCGTGGCCGAAACGCCCGGCGTGCTTTATGAAATCACGCAGCCCGCATTCCAGAACCTGGTGGAGCGCGAGCCGGCCCACGTGGCCCGCTTCATGCAGCGCAGCTTCTCCTACCTGGTGGCCGGCGAGCACCAGCTGGTGCAGCACCTCAAGCGCCGCAACGAAGACCTGATGCAGACGCTGGACACGCTGCGCCAGACGCGCACCGAACTCACCGTGGCCCAGCAGCTGGTGCGCACCGACGACCTCACCGGCCTGGCCAACCGCCGCGGCCTGTACCGCTTCCTGGATGAACTGGGTCGCCAGGACCTCAACGACCTCAAGCTGGCCCTGCTGCTGGTGGACATCGACCACTTCAAGCAGATCAACGACCGCAGCGGCCATCTGGCCGGCGACACGGCGCTGCGCGCCTGCGCCGAGGAAGTGCGGCGCATGGCGGGCCCGCTGGAGTTGCCCTGCCGCCTGGGCGGCGACGAATTCGCCCTGGTGCTGCGGGTCAGCGACGACGGCGAGCTGGCCAACCGCGCCCTGGGCCTGATGAGCGCCATCCGCAGCCTGCGCCTGCCCAGCCTGCGCGAGCACCGCTTGTCGATCAGCATCGGCGGCGCCTTCTGCCAGGACCCCGGCGGCTGGTCCAGCTGGTACAGCCAGGCCGACCGCGCCCTTTACGAAGCCAAGCGCCAGGGCGGCGACCACTGGCGCCTGGCGCGCTGACCCGGTGGCCGGCGCAGCGCGGGGGGCGCGTTCACCCCTGAAAGATCGCCCGGTTTTGCGCTGAATGAACGCCCCACCATCCCCCGCCACGCATGCACTGAACACCGCGCCGGTGACCCCGATGCTGCGGACGGTGCTGCTTTGCGACATCGTGGAGTCCACGGCCCTGGTGGAGCGGCTGGGCGACCTGCGGGCCGTGGCCCTGCTCAAGCGCCACGACCAGCTGCTGCGGCAGCTGATCGACCTGTGCCACGGCCAGCTGATCGACAAAGCCGACGGCGTGCTGGCGCTGTTCGAACGGCCGATCCAGGCCCTGGACTTCGCCCTGCGCTACCAGCGCGGCCTGCGCGAGCTGGGTGCACTGGAAGCGCTCGACCTCAAGGCCCGCATCGGCCTGCACGTGGGCGACGTGATGACCTGGGCCAACGAGCCCAAGGACGTGCTGGCTGGCTCCAAGGCCTTCGAGGTCGAAGGCCTGGCCAAGCCGGTGGCCGCGCGCCTGATGAACCTGGCGCTGCCCGGCCAGATCCTGATGTCGGGCATGGCCCAGAACCTGTGCCACCGCGCCATGGGCGAACTGGGCGAGGCCGGCGGCAGGCTGCGCTGGCTGATGCACGGCCGCTACAACTTCAAAGGCGTGCCCGCGCCCATGCTGGTGCACGAGGTGGGCGAGCCCGGGCTGTCGCCGCTGCGGGCGCCGGAGTCGGGTGCCAAGGCCTGGCGCGAACTGCCGGTGTGGCGCCGGCCGCCGATGCTGGCGCTGGAGGTGATCCTGGTCGCCGTGCTGGGCGTGGGTCTGTTCTGGACCGCCCTGCGCAGCCCCCCCGCCATCGCCTTCGCCGAGCGCGACTGGGTGGTGGTGGCCGACCTGCAGAACCGCACCGACGAGAAGATATTCGACCAATCCCTGGACACCGCGCTGCGCGTGGGCCTGGAGCAGTCCCGCCACGTGAACCTGATCTCCGAACTGCAGGTCGACCGCGCGCTCGAGCGCATGCAGCGCCAGGGCCAGCCCGTGGATCGCCAGCTGGCCGCCGAACTCGCCCTGCGCGAAGGTGCCAAGGCCGTCATCCTGCCGACCATCGCTGAAGTGGGCGGTGTGGTGCGCATCAGCCTGGAAGTGGTGGATCCCAACACGGGCGTCACGGTCTACAGCGAAAGCGCCGACGGCTCAGGCACCGGCAACGTGCTGCCCGCACTGGACATCGCCATGGCCAAGGTTCGCGGTCGGCTGGGTGAAGCGGTGGGCAGCATCGAAAGCACCAGCCTGCCCCTGGAACTGGTGACCACGGGCAACCTGGACGCGCTGCGCGCCTATTCGCTGGGCCTGCGCGCGCGCTACGAGGCGCGGCTGGACGAAGCGCAGCTCCTGTTCAAGCAGGCGGTGAAGCTGGACGACCAGTTCTCGATGGCCTACCTGCAGCTGGCCTTCATGCGCTATATCGACAACGACGCCGCCGCCACGCGCCACTACCTGGCCTTGGCCGAAGCCAACCGGACCCAC
>NZ_JAIBFH010000471.1 GCF_019459675.1 Arenimonas sp. | reverse complement strand
GAAAACTGGCCCGCACCCTGTCCCCGCTTTCCGACGCCTGACCCGGCTTCGCCACTTGCTCCGACCTCGCCACCGACCTCCAGGACCTCCTCCACACGTGGCACGCAGGAACGGATGTAACAGGGTCAGGTTCAACTGCCGACGACGGGTCCGGCGAATCTACGGAGCTGCTGCGGTCGGGAAGTGAGCCTGCCCCCGTTCCTTCAGTTCCTGCGTGCCAGGTGTGGAGGCGGTGGTGGAGGTCGGTGGCGCGGTCGGAGCAAGTGGCGAAGCCGGGTGAGGCGTCGGAAAGCGGGGACAGGGTGCGGGCCAGTTCGGCCAGGGCGTGTTCGAGCTGGTGCAGGGCGGCGACCGCCGGCGGGTGTGCAAGCAGGCGCTGCTGCGCGCCGCGCTGCGGCAGCGCCTCCATGGCCAGGCGCAGTTCGCGCATGGCGTGTTCCAGGTTGCGCGCCGGCGACATCACGCTGGCCAGTGACGCGGTGACGTTCTTGCACTCCGCCTGGCTGTCGCGGGCCAGGTCCAGCAGCTGCCGCGACCCCAGGGCTTCACCGAAGAACTGCGCGGCCAGCTCCGGCAGCTGGTGCGCCTCGTCGAGCACGAAGGCGGCGGCGCCGGGCAGGATCTCGCCGAACCCCTCCTGCTTTATCGCCAGGTCCGCCAGCAGCAGATGGTGGTTGACCACCACCAGGTCGGCGGCCTGCGCCTGCTGCCGCGCCTTGGCGACGAAGCACTCGCTCCAGAACGGACACTCGCCGCCCAGGCAGTTCTCGGCCGTGGACGTCACCTGCGGCCACAGCGGTGAATCCTCGGGAATGTCGCCCAGCTCGGCCAGGTCGCCGCGCATCGTCCGGCCAGCCCAGGCCACCACGCGCTGGAACTGCATGGCCACGTCGCGCGAGGCGAACTTTTCGCCCTTGGCCTGCTCCATCCGGTACTGGCAAAGATAGTTGGCCCGGCCCTTGAGCAAGGCCGTGCGCAGCCCCGCGCCCAGCGCCTCGCGCACGCGCGGCAGGTCGCGATGGTAAAGCTGGTCCTGCAGCGCCCGGGTGCCGGTGGAAATGATCACGCGCTGCCCCGACAGCAGCGCCGGCACGAGATAGGCGTAAGTCTTGCCGGTTCCGGTGCCGGCTTCGGCCACCAGGGTGGACCGGCTGTCCATGGCTTCGGCAATGGCCTGGGCCAGCTGCGCCTGGGCCGGACGCGGTGCATAGCCCTCCAGGCCGACGTCCAGCGGGCCCCCCGGCGCCAGCGCCGCGCGGGTTCGTTCGGCGAGATCGTCCACCTACATCCGGACCGGCGGCGCCACCGTGCAGGAGTCCACCTGACCGCGCGCCACCGCCGCGCCCGCGGCATCACCGCGTCCTTCGCGGGCGAACGCTATCGTGGTCCAGTTGCGGCGGCACAGGCCGCCCAGCCTGGGGCCGTTCTGGAACGAGTCGTTGGCGCGCTGTTCCGCCACCAGCCAGCCGCGTCCCAGCAGCGCCAGCTCAGCCTGCCACTGCAGCAGGTCCGGGTCGCCCGGGCTCAGCACCAGCGCGCGGTCAAGCGTGGCGCTGGCCTGCTTGATCTCGCGGCGCGCTTCGTGCGCCTCCGCCTGCGCGCGCAGGTCCTCGACCTGCGGGTCACGCAGCGGCTGCACCTGCAGTTCGTTGCCATTGACCCCGGCGGCGCGCACGGCAGCCACCTGCGAAACCACGTCGGGCTTGGCGGTGGACCGCGCCGTCTTCGCCGGCGGCGTGCCGCTGCCGCAGGCCGCCAGGGACAGCGCCATGGCGCCGATGATCAGCCGTTTCATTCTCGGGTTTCCTCGTCTTGTTGCCGTTGCTGGCCTTCGTCGCCGCCAAAGCGGAACCAGTCCAACCAGCTGCGCTCAACGCAGCTCACGTGTTCGGGCGGCAGGAAGCCGGCGACGAAGGCGTAGCGTCGCGCGCCTTCGCAGTTTTCTTCGGTGGTGGCGAAAGTGGCCGCGTCCACCCAGCCGTACTCCAGCCCCGCCGTGCCGACGTTGAGCGGTGCGCTGGGCAGTTTGGTGAACAGCGCCGACCACACGCGCATGGCGCCCGTGGAGCCATACAGCCCGGTGGGTTCGTTCTTGTCGTTGCCCACCCACACCACGGCCAGGTGGTCACCGGTATAGCCGGCGAACCAGCTGTCGCGGCTGTCGTTGCTGGTGCCGGTCTTGCCGGCCACGCGCAGCGGGCCCAGCCCTGCGGAAAGCAGCGACCGGCCGGTGCCGCGCGACACCGCGTCCTGCAGCGCCAGCGTGACCAGCCGCGCGGCGATCGCATCGCCTTCCTTGGCCGGCTCGGCGCTGAAGTCGTAGCGGCTGACCGCCTTGCCCTGGGGGTCGAGCACGCCGCGCACCGCGCGCAGCGGCTGGATCTCGCCGCCCGAAGCCAGGAACTGGTACACCTGCGCCATCGCGAACGGACTCAGGTCCACCGACCCCAGGATCAGCGACGGATTCGCCGGCGCGCGCAGACCCGCCAACACCTTGAGCAGCTCGGCCAGGCGATCGGGCCCGACGTCCATGCCCACGCGCACCGTGGCCTGGTTGTAGGACTGCGCCAGCGCATCGCCCAGGCTCACACGGCCGTGGCTGCGGCCGTCGGAATTCTCCGGGCGCCATGACTTGCCGTTGGGCAGCGTGATGTTCACGGGCGCATCGTCGACCTGGGTGGCCAGCGACCAGCGGTCGGGCTGCGCCAACGCCAGCAGGTACACCATGGGCTTGAGCAGCGACCCCACCGGCCGCTGCGCCTCGAGCGCGCGGTTGAAGCCAGGCTGGTCGGTGGCGCGGTTGCCCACCATCGCCAGCAGTTCACCCGTGTGGGCGTCGGTAACCACCATGCCCGCCTGCAGCGCTGGACCGTCCTTGCGCTGCACGGTGCTCAGGGTGCCGCTGACGGCCTTCTCGGACAACAGCTGCGCCGAGGGCGACAGCGTGGTGAGCACGCTCAGGCCGGCCCCGCGAAGTGCGTCGGCGGGATAGTCACGCGCCAGCTGGCGGCGCACCAGGTCCATGAAGGCCGGATTGCGATTGCTGGCCACGCCCGGGCGCGCGCTGACACCCAGCGGCGCCGCCTTGGCACGGGTGGTTTCAGCGGCGTCGATCAGCTCGAGTTCCTGCCACACCGACAGCACCAGGTCGCGGCGCGCCTTGGCCGCCTCGGGCTTGCGGCGCGGCTCGTAAATGGAGGGACCCTGGATCATGCCCACCAGCAGCGCCATGTGCTCGGTGCGCAGGCTGGACAGGTCGCGCCCGAACCAGAACTCCGACGCTGCGGCCACGCCGTGCACCGACTGGTTGCCCTGCTGGCCCAGGTAAACCTGGTTGAGGTAGGCCTCCAGGATGCGGCGCTTGTCGTAGCGCGCCTCGATGATGACCGAGTACGCCGCTTCCTTGAGCTTGCGGGTGAAGCGCTTCTCACGCGTCAGGAACAGGCTGCGCACCAGCTGCTGGGTGAGCGTGCTGGCGCCCTGCTCGAGTTCGCCTTCGCGCACGTTCACCCACGCCGCGCGCAGCACGCCCCAGGGGTCGATGCCGTGGTGGTGCTTGAAATTGCGGTCCTCGACCGCCTGCAGGCCCATCACCAGCAGGGGCGGCACGTCGGTGAGCTGCACCAGCCGGCGCTCTTCCTGGACATTGCCGCCGTAAAGCGTGGCGATGCGCGAGGGATCGATGCGCGCCGATTCGAGCTTGCCGGCCCGGCGATCGGCCACCGAAGACACCGCGCCACCGGCCAGCGACACCTCCAGCCTGGCCGCGGGCACCGGGCCGTCCAGGTCGGTGAAGGCGCGGGTGCCGATACGGAAGCGGCCGCCGTCACGCAGGTAGGTGCCGGGCACGTCGCCGCCGCCGTCCTTGCGATAGCCGGCCGCCGCCAGCTCGATCTCCAGCGTGGCGGCATCCAGCCTCAGGCCGGGCTTGAGCACCAGCGGACGGGCATAGACACGGGTCGGAACCTGCCAGGCCAGCTGGTCGAATTCAGCGCGCACCTGCTTGTCGAGCACCCAGACCATCGGCACGCCGATGACCAGCGCCAGGGCGAAGGCGACCAAGGCAGCGCGCAACAGCCAACGGCGCCAGCGCGGGCGGGCGGAATCAGGGCCTGGTTTTCTGGGGGGAGCGCTACGATGCACGGACGTGGATAATCCGAAGGTGCGGCGAGTCTATCAGGCAGCCGCGCCGGCACCCCAACCCGAGACTGAACAACCCGCATGGATGCCCCCCGCCTTCCGGTCCTGAGCCTGTGGACCGCCGACGCCAGCGCGTCCGGCGGCCTGCGGCCGGTCCTGCCCGAGGCGATGGCGCGCCTGGAGGGCTTTGCCGACAGCGCCGCACAGGCGCTCGAACGCGCAGCCGGCCAACATCCGGGGCGCGACATTCTCGTGCTGCGCGCTGACGCCGAACTGCCCGAGGGTTTCTGGCGCGCCATGGCTTCGGCCTGGCAGCACGGCGGCTGGGACGTGCTTTCGCCGCTGGACGGAAGCTGGCCGATATTTGCCCAGGACACCGGCACCGCGGGCCGCAGCGCCCTGGCCTGGGGCCTGGCCGAGCACGCCAGCTTCGCGCACCGGTTTGCATCCGACGTTTGCTCGCTGTGGCGGGCATCGGCCGTGGCGCGGCGCGAAGAAATCGCATCGCTGCGCTGCGCGCTGCTGCCCTGCGTGTACGTGGGTCCGGCGCTGGCCCCGCGCCGGGACGAGCTGCCGCTGCCGCTGGCCAGCCTGCGTTTGCAGGCTGAAGCGGCTGTCGCGCCCGTTCCCGCCCCGCGACAGCCGGCGCTGCTGCACGTCTTGCACGAGTGGGGCGGTGGCGTGGAGCGGTTTGCACGCGACCTGGCCGCCGCCGACCGCGATCGCCAGCACCTCCTGCTGGTGGCTCGCACCGACCAGGACCGCCAGCCTTTCGGCCGCCGCCTGCATCTGCACCTGGACCTGGATGCGCCGGCGGTGCGCTCCTGGACCCTGGCCCATCCCATCGACACGACGGCGGCGCAGTCCGATGAAGTGGCCGGCATCCTCGCCCAGATCATCGCGCAATGGGGCGTGGGCTCGGTGCTGGTGTCGTCGCTGATCGGCCATTCGCTGGACGTGCTGCGCACCGGGCTGCCGACTGCGCTGTGCGTCCATGACAACTACCCCGCCTGGCCCCTGCTGCACGACGAACGCGACCCCGAAACATCGCCGTTCGACCTCGAGGCCCTGGCGCAGGGCCTCGCCGGGCAAAGCCCGAAATTCGTGCTGGCCGGCGCGGACGCCAACCAGTGGTGGGCGCTGCGCGAGGCTTTCCTGGCGGCGCTGGCGCAGGGCAAGGCCACCCTGGTGGCGCCCAGCGACTTCGCACGCCGCCGCGCCTGCGCCATCACGCCCGGACTCGCCCAGATGTCGTGGCGCGTCATACCCCATGGCCTGGCACCGTTCCCTGCCGCGACGGACCGGAAGACCCGGCCGGGACCGAATGTTGACCCGCCGCTGCGCGTGCTCGTGCCCGGCCGCCTGGATGGCGGCAAGGGTGAGCACCTGCTGGCGCCGACGCTGGCGTCGCTGCCGCCGGGCGTCGAACTGTTGCTGCTGGGCAGCGGCCACGCCGGCGCGCGCTTCGAGGGCAGGCCGTCGGTGCAGGTCCATCGCGACTACGTGCGCGACGACCTGCCGCGCTGGATCGCCGAACTGTCGCCCGACATCGCCCTGCTGGCGTCGACGGTGCCCGAGACCTTCAGCTACACGCTCTCTGAAATGCTGGCGCTGCGCGTCCCGGTGCTGTGCGCTTCGCCGGGCGCACCGGCCGAGCGACTGCGCGAAACTGGCGGCGGCTGGGTGGTGGCGGCCAATCCGGAGGCAGTGAATCGCCAACTGGCGCACCTGGCGACGCATCGCGACGAGATCGCCCGCATGGCCGCGACGTCCGCGCCGGCACAGGCCTCGCTGGAAACCATGGCCCAGCGCTGGCGCGAAGTCCTGCCGCCGGCCAGCTCACCGCTGCGGCTTGACCGCGCCACGCCCACGCTGCTGGCCAGCTTGGCCAGCCAGGTTGCGGCGGCCGAGCGGAAACTTCGCCTGGCGCAGCGCGAAAACGAGCTGACACAAGCCAACGAGGAACTGGCCCGCCGCGCCGACTGGGGCCACGACCTGCAGCGCCAGCTGGACCAGGCGCAGCGGCGCGACGACGAGCGCGGCGCTCAGTTCGCGCGCCTGCAGCAGGCCACGGACCAGCGGCTGGCGGAAGCCCGGAGCAGCGCCGCGCAGTTGGAAAGCCGCCTGCAGGCGCTCGACCTGGCGCTGGCCGAAGCCCACGAAGCCAAGGCGGCACTGGAGAGCCGCGCCCTCGAACTCGACCAGCAGCTGGCCCAGGCCCATGGCTATTACCAGCGCGACAGCACCGACCTGGCACGGCAGCGCGACGTGGCGCTGCGCCAGCGCGACGACGTCGATTCGCAGCTCCAGGCCATCCGTTCCAGCCTGGCCTGGCGCGTCACCGCCCTGCCCCGGGGCCTGGCCACCGGGCTGCGCAACCTGGCGGCGGCCAACCTCTACCGCGTGCGCCACTACAGCCAGCTGGCTTCGCGCGGGCTCGCCAGCCTGCGCAGCCGCGGCGTTGCCGGGACCTGGCGGCGGTTCGTTGAAATGCGCTCGTCCCGGCGCGACGCGCCCTACGTTCCCGTCGCGGCGGCCGACCCCGACCGCGCCGAGAGCGCGCTCCGGTTGCCCAGGCCAGGAAAGCCGCGCGCCAGCATCATCGTCCCGGTCTACAATCAGTTGCACTACACGCTGGCCTGCCTGCGCTCACTGAGCGACTGCGGCGACGCCAGCGCGTTCGAGGTGATCGTGGTGGACGACGCGTCCACCGATGCCTCGGCGCGCGTGCTGCCCAGCATCCCGGGCCTGCGCTACCACCGCAATGCGCAGAACCTGGGCTTCATCGGCACCTGCAACGCCGGCGCGCAGCTGGCCATCGGCGACTACCTGGTGTTCCTCAACAACGACACCACCGTGTCGCCAGGCTGGCTTGATGCGCTGCTGGACACGTTCGACCAACATCCCGACACCGGCCTGGCGGGCAGCAAGCTGGTGTACCCGGACGGGCGGCTGCAGGAGGCCGGCGGCATCGTTTTCGCGGACGGTTCGGGCTGGAACTACGGCCGCTTCGAAGACCCCGCGCACCCTCGCTTCAACTTCGTACGCGAGGTGGACTACTGCTCGGGCGCGTCGCTGGCCGTGCGCCGCGACCTGTTCGCGCAGCTGGGCGGCTTCGACAGCCACTACGCGCCCGCCTACTACGAAGACACCGACCTGGCCATGCGCGTGCGCAAGGCCTCGCTGAAGGTGCGCTACCAGCCGGCGTCGGTGGTGGTGCACCACGAAGGGGTGAGTTCGGGCACCGATCTGCGTAGCGGAATCAAGGCCTACCAGGTCACCAACCACAAGAAGTTCCTGGAACGCTGGCGCGACGAACTGGCTGCGTGCCACCGCCCCGCCGGCAGCGACCCGGAACAAGCCAGCGAGCGCGGCCGCCGCCATCGCGTGCTGGTGATGGACGCCTGCACGCCCACGCCCGACCGTGATTCAGGCTCGCTGCGGATGGTGGCGCTTATGCGGGCGATGCGCGACGAGGGCTGCTCGGTGGTGTTCTTCGCGCAGAACACCGCCCACGACGGCGCCTACACGCTGGCACTCCAGCAGCTGGGCGTGGAAGTCTGGTGGCATCCGTTCCTGGCCGACGTGCCCACCTGGCTGGCGCGCCACGGCGCCCGCTTCGACCTGGTGGTGGGCAGCCGGCACTACGTGCTGGCGCCGGTGCTGCCGCTGCTGCGCACGCATGCCCCGAAGGCGCACGTGGTGTTCGACACGGTGGACCTGCACCATCTTCGTGAGCAGCGCGAGGCCGAAATGAGCGGTGAGCCCGCGCAGCTGCGCAAGGCCGCGCGCACCCGCCGGATCGAACTGGGGCTGATTACGCAGTGCGACACCACGTGGGTGGTGAGCGGCGCCGAGCAGACGCTGCTGCTGCAGGAGCTGCCGGGCGCGAAAGTGGACGTGGTGTCCAACATCCACGACGTGCATGGGCCCGGAAAGCCCTGGCTGGAGCGCCGCGACCTGCTGTTCGTGGGCGGCTACCGGCACCCGCCGAACGTGGACGCGGCGATCTGGATGGCGCGCGACATTTTCCCGCACGTGCGTGCCCGCCTGCCCGAAGCCGTGCTGCACCTGGTGGGCGCCGACGCGCCGCCGGAGGTGCAGGCGCTGGGCGAAATGCCGGGCGTGCACCTGCATGGCTTCCTCCCCGAGCTCACGCCGCTGCTGGAAGGCGCGCGCGTGGGCGTGGCGCCGCTGCGCTATGGCGCCGGAGTGAAGGGCAAGGTGAACCACAGCCTCGCGCACGGCCAGCCGATGGTGGCGACCCGGTGCGCCGTCGAAGGCATGCACCTGGTGGACGGCGTGGACGTTTTGGTGGCCGACGACACCCAGGCCTTCGCCGCCGCGGTGGTGCGCCTGTACCAGGACGCGTCGCTGTGGGAAACCCTGTCGGCCGGCGGACTGGAGAACACGCGCCGGCACTTCTCGCCCGCCGCCGTGCGCGCCACGCTGCACGCGCTGCTGACCAGCCTGCCCGAGCGCTAGCCGCCGGCGCGCTCCAGCCGCTCGGCGATCGCCGCCAGGCCGGGGTGCGCGGGGTCCAGGTCCGTGGCCGACGCCAAGGCGCGCCGCGCCAGCGCCAGCTCGTTGGCACCCAGGCGCTCGTCGGCGAACGCCAGCCAGCGATCCGCCAGCCGTCGCCGGTCGCTCATCAGGCCGCGGCTGCCGGCATCGCGCGCGGCGCGCGCATCCAGGCACGACTGCGCCCGCGACAGCCGGTTGCCGGCCAATTCGTCTTCGAAGCAGGCGCGCGCGCGGCGATCGTACTCAGCCAGGGCACCGCGCACTTCGGGCGATCCCGGGGCAATCGCCGCGGCCTGCCGCAGCAGGTCCCAGGCCGATGCGCCCGGCGGTTCGATCAGGTCGCCCCGGCGCATCGCGCTGCGCGCGTCTTCCACCAGCACCGCCAGCCGCGCCGGATCGGCATTCGGCAGTTGGCCCTGGGCGGCGCGCGACTGCGCAAGCCGGCGCTCGGCTGCGCGGATCGCCGGCGATGCCGGCTGCCATTCGCGCGCAAGCTGCAGCGACGCTTCCGCGGCCCCGAAGTCGAAGTCGGCCGCGTCACGACCGGCGCGCACCGCCATGGCGCCGGCCGCGTGATCCCGGCCCGGGCGCGCCGGGGGCGCCCGCCGGGGGGGGGGCC
>NZ_JAIBFH010000092.1 GCF_019459675.1 Arenimonas sp. | reverse complement strand
GGCCGGCCTGCGCAACCTGGACACCACGATGGATCGCCTGGCGCAGGCCGCCAATACGATGGCCGCACGCCTGGCGGCCATCCGCGCGGAGGCCGCCGAGATCACGGGCGTGGTCACCACCATTTCCAAGGTCGCCGACCAGACCAACCTGCTGTCAATCAACGCCGCCATCGAGGCCGAGAAGGCTGGTGAGCATGGGCTGGGCTTCCTTGTGCTGGCCCGTGAGATCCGCCGCCTGGCCGACCAGACCGCCGTGGCCACGCTGGACATCGAACAGATGGTGAAACAGATGCAGACTGCGGTTTCGGCGGGCGTGATGGAGATCGACCGCTTCGACGAGGAGGTCCGCAGCGGCGTGAGCAATGTGGTGCGGGTGGGCGGCCAGTTCGGCCAGATCATCAGCCAGGTGAAAACGCTTTCCGAGCGCTTTGACGCCGTAAACCACGGCATGCGCAGCCAGGGCCAGGGCGCGCGCCAGATCGGCGACGCCATGGGCCAGTTGATCGACGGTGCCCGCCAGACCTCGGTGTCCTTGCGGGAATTCAACAGCGCCACCGAGAGCCTGCGTGACGCGGTGTCTGTGCTGAAGCAGGAAATCTCCCAGTTCAACGTCGGCAACTGAGCCCCGTTCGCCTTGTGTTGGCCATCGCATTCCAGGTCGGCGACCACGCGCTTGCACTCCCCGCCTCGCGGGTGGTGGAGCTGCTGCCCAGGCGCAGCCTGCGTCCGATCGCCATGGCACCCGAAGGGGTGATCGGCCTGCTGGCCTTCCGCGGCGCGCTGGTGCCGGTGGTGGACCTGTGCCGGCTGGCGCTGGGGCGCGATTCGCGCCCGCTGCGCTCGACCCGTCTGATCGTGCTTTCGCTGCCGCAGGAAGACGGCCAGCGGCTGGTGGGGCTGCTGGCGGAAAGCGTGCTCGACCTGGTCACGCTGGGTGACACGCTGCCCGGGCTGCCCGTGGCCGGCGCCCCCTGGCTGGGCGAACACCTGGCGGGCAGCCCAGGCATGCCGCAGCTGGTGGATCCGATGCGGCTGCTGCCGGTCGAACTGGCCGCCCTTTACCAACAGGCTGCGTCGGAATGAGCCGCCAGGCCCTGATCGAGCTGCTGCAGGCGCGCCTGGGCCTGGACCCCGACACGCTGGGTCCGCGCGTGATCGATGACGCCTTCGCCGATGCGCGCCGCGCGCTGGCCGCCCCCGACGACGCCGCGCTGTACCGCCAGGTACTGATGGACGGCAAGGCGTTCAGTGAACTTTCCGAGCACTTCGTGGTGCCCGAGACGTGGTTCTTCCGCGCCCCCGAGCAGTTCCAGGACCTCGTGCGCTTCGCCCGTGAACAGCCGGCCCGCCGGCCACTGCGCATCCTCAGCCTGCCGGCGTCCACCGGCGAAGAAGCCTACTCGGCCGCGATCGCGCTGCTGGAGGCGGGGCTGGCTGCGGCGGACATCGACGTGCTCGGCATCGATGTCTCGCAGACCGCCATCCGCCGCGGCAGTGCCGGTGTGTTCCGGCCAAGCGCGCTGCGCGGCCAGCCGATACCCCGCCCGTGGTTGCGCGAGGCGGACGACGGCAGCCTCGAAGCCGATCCCCTGCTGCGCCGCTGCGTGCGCCTGCGCACGGGCAATGCGCTGGATCCAAAACTGCTGCAGTCCGAGCCGGGCTTCGACGTCATTTTCTGCCGGAACCTGCTGATTTACCTGCGGCCCGAGGCGCGCGCCCAGCTGCTGCACACCCTGCTTTCGGCCGCCCGCGCGCCGGCGCTCGTGCTGGCCGGCCAGGCCGAAGTACTCAGCTCAATGTCCGACGCGCTGCGGCCCTACGAAGGGGGCTGCCCGCTGAGCTTCATGCACGGCGCACCGCGCGCGGCAAGCGCCGCGCAAGGGTTGCCCAAAGCCGCGCCGCGGCCCACCCATCGCCCCGCACCCGCGCCGGCCCGCGTGCCGACACCGCCCGCCGGGTCCGCGCCACCGGCCACGCCATCGCTGGCACAAGAGGACATCGCTCGGGCGCATCAGCTGGCCGATGCGGGCCAGGTCGACCAGGCAAGGGCGGCCTGTCTCGCGCACCTGGGCCGGCAGCCAGCCGACGTGGACGCGCTCTACCTGCTGGGACTGCTTGAGTCCGCCGCAGGGAATGCCGAGGCGGCCGAGCGCGCCTTTACCCAGGTCCTGTATCTGGACCGCGACCATCTTGACGCGATCGAACAGCGGGTGGGCCTGGCCGAGCGTCGCGGCGCCGGCGACCAGGCGCGCGACCTGCGCGCCCGGGCGGCCCGCCTCCGCCAGCGTCAACGCGAGGCAGCACCATGACCGGTTTGCCCGAAAGATGCTGGCGCGTGATCGGGGTTCAGGGAGGCGACCAGAGCTGCGAACGGCTGCTCGAAGTCCTGCACTGCCGCAACTGCCCCATCTATACCGCCACCGCGCGCCAGCTGCTCGACCGCGAATCACCCGTGGACGAAAGCATCGAGCGCCCCATGGACCCCCGTCGCGCCGCCACCAGCCATACCGCGCTGGTTTTCCGCCTCGGCCAGCAATGGCTGGGGCTGCCGCCCGCACTGGTGGCCGAGGTCGCCGGCAACCCGCCGGTGCGACGCCTTGCGCACCGCACCGACGGGCGCATCGAGGGCGTGGTCAACGTGCGTGGCGAACTGCGCCTTTGCGTCTCGCTGGTCGAACTGCTGGGCTTGGGCCGCCGCGACGCCGGGAGCGCGACGTCGCGCCTGGTGCTGGTTGACCACGAAAGCGGCCCCCTCGCCTTCCGCTGCGACGAAGTCCGCGGCTTGATGCCCTACACCGAAGAAGCCACCGAGCCGCCGCCCGACACGCTTCGTGCGCCGCTTGATGACTGCGTGCGCGCCATGATGCCCAGCGCCTCCGGGCACGTCGCGCTGCTCGACGCCCATGCCGTTACCCGGCTGCTGCGATCGGCGTTGTTCGAATGACGGCGCTCTGGCCCCTGATGCAGGAGGAGCTGGCTCGGCTGCTGCCGCAGCTGCGTCGTTTTGTCGACGCCATGGGGCACGGGGAAGACGCTGCCGCCGCCGCGCAGTGGCAGCGGCGGCTCACCGCCTTCAAGGGCGCCACCCGCGTACTGGGCGAGACAGCCTTGCCCAACGTGGTCGAACGCATGGAAGTCCTTTGGCAATCGCCCGGCAGCCACGACGAGCGGCTGGCCCAAGCCCGGCGCTGCATCGACACGCTGGCCACGATCGCCGGGCAGGACTTCACGCAGGCGCTGGAAACCCTGGCCGGAATGGCCATCGCGACGGTCCCGGCCGCAGCACCCGCGGCTTCCGCGCCGGCATTGGATGCCCGCCTGCGCGGACTGTTCGCCACCGAAGTGGACGACAAGTGCAACGCCATTGAGCGCGTGCTGCTGCAGCTGGAGCAGGCGCCGGAGCGGCTGGAACTGATCGCGCCGCTGATGCGCGCCGCGCACTCGATCAAGGGCGCGGCGCGCGCCGCTG